>NZ_JBHVAK010000020.1:0-100822 GCF_042667085.1 Nocardia sp. NPDC057353 | reverse complement strand
GTGCCGAGGGCACCGCCCGCCCTTCGCGCGTTCCGCGGGGGCCCGTCTAGAGCAGCCCCCACCAGTACAGAACGCAGGCGAGCACCCAGACGACCACGGTTTCCATCGCTTGCTCCACTCTCCTCGATGTCGCTGTCCTCCATCATTCCCTTCCGGGCCGCCCACCGTTACGGCTCCCGAGAATTCCGGCATTTCCGGCCGCAAGGTCTTGTTAAGCGGGCCTTGAGCAGCGGGTCGCAGAGTAGTTCCCGTACCGAACAACCCGAATCGCCCGCGAGGGGTGGCGATCCGGGAACGAGGGGACGTCCGGCCGGACCGGTGCACGAGGGGTGATCGGTCCGGCCGGGTCGTCGGGGATGGGATGTGCAGCAGGCTCTTCCGGGTGCTGAAGGGCCGGCGCCGCGGGAGGCGGATGCCCGGCCACTGCCGAAGGTAACCGTTGCCGCCACTGCCCGACCCGTCCCGATTCGCACACGGACGGGCCGGCCGCGGGGGCGGGCCCGCACGGTCACCGCGTCGCGAGATACGCCTTCCAGCCGCCGTGCGCGGTGATGTCGGTACCCGCCACCGCGGCGTCGTAGCCGCAGCCGAAGCCGATCACACTGCGCCCGTCCGCGAGGTCGACGCTGGTCAGCGCCATGGGTGCGGGAAGTTCCGCGAGGAAGGCGCCGAGCCAGGCGCGCGACACCAGGAAGAGCTCGCCCGCGATCGGGGCACCGAGCCCCGGCCCGTGCCGCACCAGCCCCGGCTTCGGCGGCACCGTGTCCAGCGCGGCCAGCCGGTAGGCGTCGGTGGTGGCGATCTCCCCGGCGAAGCGGGCGTGCAGCGCGGTGAGCTGGTGGTGCAGCGGCTGCCCGCGCAGGTGCGCGCCGAAGACCGCGAGCGGTACCGCGTCGGGGATCAGCAGCGGCGGCTCGTCGCCGGTGACCAGCGCGGCGATGTCGACGGCGAGCTGATCGGCGAAGGCGGGGACCACGGCCATCACGCCGAAGGGCAGCCCGGCCGCGGTGGGTAGGCCGGGCACCGCGATCGAGGCCATGTCGAGCAGGTTGCAGAAGTTGGTGAAGGTGCCCATGCGGCGGTTGATCGCCAGCGGCTCGGCCTGCACCGCGGCGATCGTCGGGTGCTCGGTGGTGGTCGGCAGCAGCAGCCCGGCGCAGCCTGCGAGCAGGGCGGCCGCCTGGGCTTTGATCCGGGCCAGGGTGTCCAGGTCGGCGGCGAACGCGGCGGCGCTCGGCGTGGCGGCGGCGCCGATGATGGCCGCCACGGTCGGGTCGGCGCCCGCGGGGCCGGTCGCCAGGAACTCGCCGACCGCCGCGTACCGCTCGGCCACGATGGCGCCGTCGTAGAGCAGCCGCGCGGCGTCGAGCAGCGGCGCGATGTCGACCTCGGTCAGCTCCGCGCCGCGCTCGCGCAGCAGGTCGAGGGTGCGGTCGAAGGCGTCCCGGTACTCCGGGGTGAGCGCGGCCAGGTTCGCGGCGGCGGGCACCGCGATGCGCGGCGCCGCGGCCAGCGGGGTGTCGGCGGGCCAGCTCCGGCTGCGCGGGTCGCGCGGCTCCGGCCCGGCCATCACCCGGATGGCGGCGATGGCGAGCGGGAGTTCGGCGGCGAAGACGGTGACCGCGTCGTAGTCCGCGCAGGCGGGCAGGACGCCGTGCGCGGGCACGATGCCGAGCGTCGCCTTCACCCCGACGATGCCGTTGAACGCGGCGGGCACCCGGCCGGAGCCCGCGGTGTCGGTGCCGACCCCGATATCGGCGATGCCGAGCGCCACCGCCACCGCGGAGCCGGAGCTCGACCCCCCGGAGACCAGCTCAGGGTGCGGCGCGCTGCGGACCGCGCCGTAGGGGCTGCGGGTGCCGACCAGCCCGGTGGCGAACTGATCCAGGTTGGTCTTGCCGAGCAGCACCGCCCCCGCCGCCGTGAGCCGCTCGACCGCCGCCGCGGTCTCGCTCGGGGTCCTGGCGAAGCCGGGGCAGGCGGCGGTGGTCGGCACCCCGGCCACGTCGATGTTGTCCTTCACCGCGACCAGCAGCCCGGCCAGCGGCAGCTGTTCCCCGGCTGCCAGCCTGGCCTGCACCGCGGCGGCGTCGGCGCGGACCTCGAGTTCGGGGCGCAGGGTGATCCAGACCTCGGGGCGGTCCACCTCGGCGATCCGGTGGTAGGCGGCGCGCACCCGGTCCACCGGCGACGGGTGCAGTGCGGGTTCGTCGAGCAGGGCGGTCATGGCGGCTCCGATCAGGGGTTGCGGTCGGTGGCGAGCGACATTGCCGCGACGGCCCTGGTCACGCGGTCGAGGACGACGTCGAGCGATTCGCCGATGTGGGTGTGCAGCAGGCGGTAGGCGAGCGCGAGGTCGTCGGCGAGGACCGCGTCGAGGATGCCGAGGTGCTCGGCGATGGTGGTCTCGATCCGGTTGTTGACCATGAAGTCGTACATCCGCACGTGCCGGATCCTGGAGTTGACCTGCACCAGCGCGCGGACCAGCTCGGCATTGCCGGACGCGGTCAGCAGCGTCACGTGGAACTCCTCGTCCCGGACGACGAACCCCGGCTGCTGCTCCGGCGGGTCGGCGCGCAGCTCCAGCCAGCGCTCCCGCTCGGCGGCCAGCGCGGCCCGGTCGTGCCGGACCGCCGGGTTGGTCATGGCGCGCTGGATGCCGCCCAGCTCCAGGGTGATGCGCAGCTCGTAGAGGTCGCGGATGAGCGGGATGCTCGGCCGCACCGGGCTGAAGCCGTACTCCGCGCGCTCCAGCAGCCCGTCCGAGCAGAGCACGGTCAGCGCCTCCCGGATCGGCGTCCTGGAGATGCCGAAGCGCGCGGAGAGCTTGGGCTCGGTGAGCCGCTCGCCGAACTTGATGTCCCCGTTCATGAGTTCGCCGCGCAGCGCCTCGTAGACCACATCCCGCAGCGGGCGCCCCGCCGCGTCCGCGAGGGTACTCAACCGTGTCGACATGGCTGTATACGCTATGGACGCCGTGTTTCACGGGTGTGACGGTGCTGTAAGCGGTTGCGCACCCGGCCGGAGAATTCGCTCGCGTTTCCGCGCCGCACCCGCGATTGTTTCCGTGTGTCTGTACCTGAAACCGAGATCCTCCAGCGGACGGCGGCCAACCTCGCCGAGCACGCGGTCCACCTGCACCGCGGGCTGCCAGGGGCCAGGGTACTCGAGCCCGGCGACGTCACCATCGCGGACAGCGGGCTCGCCGACGACACCTTCAACCAGATCGTCGCCGCGCGCTTCACCGGTGGTCCGCGGATCGCGGAGGTGGCGGCGCTGGTCCGCGCCACCGGACGCCCCTTCTCGTGGTGGTCGGATTCGCCGGAGTTGGGCGCCGCGCTGACCGCGGCGGGCTGGACCGCGACCGAATCCGAGACCGCCATGTGGGCCCCGCTCGACGAGCTGCCCCCGATCGGTGGTGACCTGGCCATCCGGCCGGTGCGGAGCCGGGCCGAGCTCGCCGACTACGCCGCGGTGCTGGCCGCCAACTGGGAGCCGCCCGCCGCGACCGTCCGGCTCTTCTACGAGCGGACCGCCGCGGCGGCGATGGCCCCGGACTGCCCGGCCCGCTACCTGGTCGGCTACCTGGGGGAGCGCGCGGTCTGCGCGGCCGAGGTCTTCCGGTTCGCCGGGGTCGCGGGGATTTACAACATCGGCACGCTCGCCGCGTTCCGGCGGCGCGGCTTCGGCGGCGCCATGACCCGCGCGGCGCTGCACGCCGCGCGGGCGAGCGGCTACCGGACGGCGGTGCTGCAGGCGTCGGCGCAGGGCGAATCGGTGTACCGCGCGCTCGGCTTCGTGCCTGCAGGTGAGTTCACCGAGTACGCACTCTAGACACATCAGCGTATCTGTCTTACCGTCGGAACATGTTGCTCGATGAGTCTCGCGCCGTGTTCCAGCCGTGTACCGGCGCCACCTGGGCCGAGCCGTGGGGCATGTACCGCGCGCTGCGCGAGCACGACCCGGTGCACCACGTGGTCCCTGCCGAGCGGCCGGAGCACGACTACTGGGTGCTCACCAGGTACGCCGACGTCTACGCCGCGGCGCGCGACACCGCCACCTTCTCCTCGGGGCAGGGGCTCACCATCGAGTACGGCGAGCTGGAGCAGATCGGGCTGACCGCGAACCCGCCGCTGGTCATGCAGGATCCACCGCAGCACACCGAGTTCCGCAGCCTGGTCGCGCGCGGGTTCACGCCGCGGCGGGTGGAGGCGCTGGAGCCGATGGTGCGCGCCTTCGTCCGGGAGCGGCTGGAGCTGCTCGCCGACGGCGGCGATATCGTGCGCGCGCTCTTCAAGCCGCTGCCGAGCATGGTCGTCGCCTACTACCTGGGGGTGCCGGAGGAGGACCGCGACCGCTTCGACGGCTGGACCGACGCGGTCGTCGCGGGCGGCATCTCCGGCAGCGAGCAGGCGCGCGCGGCCTCCATGGAGATGGTCGGGTACTTCGCCGAGCTCATCCGGCGCAGGCGCACCGACCCCGGCGACGACACCGTCTCGCTGCTGGTGCAGGCCGGGCTCGGCGCCACCGACTCCGACGTGACCGGGCTGGTGCAGCTGCTCGCCTACACCTGGACCATGGTCGCGGGCGGCAACGACACCACCACCGGGCTGCTCGGCGGCGCCGTGCAGCTGCTGCACCGCAACCCGGTGCAGCGGGCGCAGCTGGTGCGCGAACCGGAGCTGATCCGCGCCGCCGTCGAGGAGTTCCTCCGGCTCACCGCGCCGGTGCAGGGGCTGGCCCGCACCGCGACCCGTGACGTGCAGATCGCGGGCGTGACCGTTCCGGCGGGCCGTAAGGTGCTGCTGGTGTACGGCTCCGCCAATCGGGACGAGCGGGTCTACGGCCCGGACGCCGCCGAGCTCGACATCCACCGCAACCCGCAGCGGCTGCTGACCTTCAGCCAGGGGCCGCACCACTGCCTCGGCGCCGCCGCCGCGCGCATGCAGGCGCGGATCGCGCTGGAGGAGCTGCTCGCCCGCTACCCCGGCTTCGCCGTCGACCCGGATGGCGTCGAGTACGCCGACGGCCCGTACGTGCGGCGCCCCACCCGCGTCCCGTTCCGGAGCGCCGGGTGAGCGACTGGCTGGCGGGGCCGCGCGGTGAGCTCGCCGCCGACCGCATCCTGGACGGGGTGCGCAGCCTCTTCCGGGCGCGCGGGCTGACCGGGGTCTCCGGGATCGGGATGGCCGAGGTGGCCGCCGCGGCGGGCTGCTCCCGCGCCACCCTGTACCGCTACTTCCCGAACCGGCAGGCGCTCTTCGTCGCCTTCGCCGACCGGGAGGCACAGCGCGTGGTGGCCCGGGTCTGGCGCGACCGCGGCGCGGTCGCCGACCCCGCCGCCGCGCTGCTCGACACCCTGGTCGCGGTGCTCGCCGCGGTGCGCGGCACCCCCTTCCTCGCGGTGTGGTTCGAGCCGGTGAACGCGGGCGTCGTCGCGCAGCTGGCCGACTCCTCGGACGCCGTCGATGTGCTCGCCCGCACGTTCGTCGCGAGTTACCGCCCGGACCTGGACGAGGACGCCGCCCGCAGGCTCGGCCGCTGGCTGGTGCGCAGCGTCGTCTCGCTGCTCACTATGCCCGCCGAGCCCGACGAGGAGCGGGAGCTGCTGCGCGCCTTCGTCATTCCCTTCCTGGTCGGCGCGCGCGTCCCGGCCTGATCAGCGCCGCGGCGCGGTGTCGCCGCGCTCGATCGCCGCGCCGACGCCGTCGATCGCGCCGCGGATGAGGTCGCCGTACGGGTCGGCGCCGAGTTCGGGGGCGTGCTTCCTGGCCAGGGCGAGGTGCTCGGCGGCGGGGGTGAAGGCGCCGAGGCGGCGGTAGTCGTCGGCGAGGTTGACGTGCAGCGAGGGGTAGAAGGCGGCGATCCGGAGCGCATCGTGGTGCTCTCGGGCCCGGTCGTCGGTGACCGACCCGGCGGCGTCGATGGCGCGGACGTTCCAGGCCAGGGCCTGGGCGGGCTCGTCGGGGTAGAGGTCGGCGAGGAAGTGCGCGAGGGTGCAGCGGTGGAAGGGGTCGCCCGCGGGGCCGATGCCCGCCCAGAGCTCGAGCAGGGCGGTGCGGGCGGCGCCGGTGTCGCCGTCGCGGCCGAGGGCGACGGCGTCCTGGATGGCGGTCATGGTGGGGTCGGTCATGGGGTTCCGATCTGTGGGTCGACGGGCATGGCGAGGGTGGTGAGGTCGCCGCGGTCGGCCGAGCGCAGGGTGATGGGCTGGTCCGGGGCGCGGAGGTCGAGCAGGAGCTCGGGGCCGATCGCGGTGGCGACGGCGGGGTGCAGGGTGGCGGGGTCGAAGTGCAGGGTCAGCGGCGGGCCGGTGACGGTCGCGGGCAGCGCGGTCGCGCCGACCGCGAGTTCGCCGGTGGTCGCGCGCAGCTCGACAGCGCCGCCGGGATGTTCCTCCAGCGCGCGGAGCAGCGGCTCCCGGCCGACGGTGACCCTGGTGCGGACGGGGGTGAGCGCGGCGAGCAGGCCACGGTAGTCCGGGAACTCCTCCGGCAGGATGCGGCAGCTCTGCGCGCCGAGGTGCAGGCGGTGCGCGGTGGCGCGCAGCGAGACCACCGGGGTGCGCCGGATCTCCGGCACCGCGGCGCGCAGCTCGGCTCCGGCGATCGGCGCCGACCAGCGCTCCGCGGACGGCTCCGCGGGGGCGATGGTGCGGGTGGAGAGCCGGTACCGGTCGGTGGCGGTGAGGATCACCGCGTCCGGCAGCGTCTCCACGAACACCCCCGCGAGCACCGGCAGCGCCGGGTCGACGCCGGTGGCCGCCAGCACCTGCTCGATCGCCGCCGCCAGCACCGGCCCCCGCACCGCGCCGAGCGCGTGCCCCGGCCCGGCCCCGAGCGCGGCCTCCAGCTCATCGGCGGTCCGCTCGGCGAGCGCCGCGTCCGCGGCCACCGCGGCGGCGTGCTCGCGAATCAGCCGCACCGCCTCCGCAGGCTCCCCCTCGAGCACCTGCAGCACCGGGGCCAGCGGCATCCCGATCTCGCGCAGCCTGCGCAGCACCCCGGCCCGCTCGACCTGGCGCTCGGCGTAGTAGCGGTACCCGGTCGCGGCGTCCACCTCGGCGGGGAGCAGCACCCCGGTGTCGGCGTAGAAGCGCAGCGCGCTGGCGGTGACCCCGCTGCGGCGCGCGAATTCCCCGATCGGCATGAGTTCTTCCGGCACGCGGCCATCATGGGGCTTCGAGCAACTCGAAGGTCAAGCCGCAGTCCGGCCTTTCGGCGAGTCCACGACTTCGGTCAGATGCCGTGCCTCTCCGCCAGATCTTGATCTACAATCTGCGGGCCTGGCTCGTCCGGGGCTGGTCCTGATCAGATTGGCCCGACAGTGGTCGTGCTGGGCTGGCCGGTTGGTGTAATGGTTGAACACGTCCTCCGGAAGGAGGAAGTTCCTGGGTTCGATTCCTGGGCCGGCGGAAGGCACGCGGCATGTGCCTTGCGCCGGCCTCGGAATACGTGATGGAATCTCGGCGGTGCGCAGTGAATCGTTCAAGCTGTGGTCCAAGTACCGCGAGAACCGCGACCTCGTAGATCAATCATTCGTAAGCGTATCTCGTTTGGGCAAGGACGCTATACGACAGGACGATCCTATCGCCCTCGAAGCGATCGAAAGCCTAGCCACTTTCTTGCTTGCAGCCTATGTCGAGAGCCGCCTGAATGAGACCATCTGGTACTATTCGGGGATGAAGGAAGTGCCTCGCGCGGCGCTGATGGAGCGCACCGTAGAGGAGCGTTGGTACCGGTTGATCGATATCGGTTTCGCGAAGCTGCGCGGTGTCGGTCTCCGGCAGATCCCGAATGGGCTCACCTTCACTGATCGAGCTAGGCGGGATGAACTCTACCTTGTAGTGTCGGAGTATCTGTCCCCGCTCATTACGGCTCGGAATTCCATCGCTCATGGACAATGGAAATATGCTTTCGCTTCTGACGGGAGCACGGTCAATCCAGGCCGCACTGCTTCACTGCGTAGGTACAGCATCTGGCGCTTGATCTTAGAGAAGAATTTGATCAATCATTTTACCTGGCTGGTGCACGACCTGGTAGTGACAGCTAGGACGCATGAGCGGGATTTCGACAAGCGGATCGCGGATCTTCATTCTGCAATCTATCGATTGAGAAGAGGTGATCGACAGCAGTGGGAGGACATGCTTCGTGACAGATATCATCGTCGGCCCCATGCCTAGGTACGCGCTGTCGGCTCACTAGAGGGGCGGTTGATCCCTTGTCTTTCGGGTCTCCGATTTCCCTGTGTTCGATAGCGGCGAATGTAACCTCTCCGACAACGTTGGGGACGGTGCCGCTAGAAAGGTGCGGTCCGACAAGAGACTGCTGGCCGATCTCGAAAGTCCTCTATCGAGTGTCGTCGAAATCGACTTCCTCGCTTGTGTCGCGTCGGGGTGAATACTGATCCTCTGGTTCCGGGCGGTTACAACAGCTTGTCGCAATGCTCCTGCTAAAGGCTGTCCCGTAAGCCGTTGTGCGGCACGGTAGTCTGCTGTCATGGCGGTAATCTCGGCGTCTGACCGGTGATGGTGGAGTTGTTCAGCGGCCTGCGCCCGCGCAAGTTCGCTGGTCTGATCACCGCGGCGCGAGGGCGCCGACGGCCCGTTGCGGGGCCCGCCCTGAACTTTTGGGGCTCGAGGACCGAGTACTGTTGGTGGCCTGCTACTGGCGGGCGAACCTGACGATGCGCCAGCTCGCAGCGGTATTCGGGACCTCGAAGTCGGCTGTGGCCCGGGTGATCTATCGACCTCGGTACTGCTCTTGCGGTCCGACCTCGGGCCCGCTTCCCACGGGGAACGGTGCTGATCGTGGACGGCACCCTGATCCCGACCCGCGACCACAGCATCGCCACGCAGTCCAAGAACTACCGGTACTCGACCAATCACCAGGTCGTCATCAACGCCGACACCGAACTCGTCGTCGCCCTGGGACGGCCCTTGCCGGGCAACCGCAACGACTGCCGCGCTTACGCCGAGTCCGGCGCCGCTCATGCCTGCCGCAATGCGACGGTGATCGCCGACGGCGGCTACCAGGGAACCAGTGCGATCATTCCGCACCGCAGGACGTCAGGCCGTGAGCTGCCCGCGTAGAAGCAGGCACACAACGCCTCTCACCGGCAGCTCCGGGCACGGGTGGAGCACGTCTTCGCGCGGATGAAGACCTGGAAGATCCTGTAAGACTGCCGCCCATGCGGCAACGGAGTAGCGGTCGCGATGGCCGGAGTCGCCCGGCTCGCGAACCTCGCCCACGCCGCCTGGCACTTCGGTCCGCTGCGGTCCTTCACAGCCTCGCAGGACTTACGGACAGCATTTAGAAGACGGTGTGTCGGTGGCAAGAGGGGATGCGAAGCGCAGGCTCGGATTGAAGTCTCGTTTCTGGGGTGTAATCGTCGCTGATATCGGCTTGGTCGAGGCTGCCCGGCGTGGGGATCTGGCGGGAGACGGGGATCGTTGACTGCACGGAACGGGATGCCGCAGGCATGGTTGGCCGAGGACGCCCATCCGGCTCGTTACCTGAGTCGGCTCGAAAGTCAGCGGATCGCGACGTTGCGGCAACGAGGGTGTCGATCCGTGAGATCACACGTCGGCTCGGTCGGGCGGCGTTCACGGTCGGCCGTGAAGTGGGACGCAATACCTTCGGTCACGATCGCGGCGGCTACGACTGCGACTCGGCTGATGCCGGGCCACTCAACCGGCGAACGCCGTCCGTCAGGTGCGTCCTCCTGCGATTGGGCGCGTCTCTTCGAGCTGGCGCTGCATGACCGCCGGTTGGACGTGCAAGCGAGTAGCGCCCGTCTCCGTAGCGCCCAGTAGTGAGCTGGTCGTCCGTTCGACGATCGGAATCAGCCGCGGCTAGGCGGACGCACTCGAACACTCAGGACTGGCCAGCCACTCACGATGCAAGCCACAATCGGCCTCCTGAACGCGTATCAGGAACCTGGGTGCCTGGACTGAGAGCGGTCTGGCCTGATTGACATCGGAGCCGGTGAGACACCGGTCGACCAACAAGAAGGCCCCTGACCAGATGATTCTGGTCAGGGGCCCTTCGTGTCTCAACCACACGAGTCGGGGTGACAGGATTTGAACCTGCGACCTCTTCGTCCCGAACGAAGCACGCTACCAAGCTGCGCCACACCCCGGGGAGGAGAACCTGAAGTAGCTTACAACAGGGGGCCTCCGGACGTTAAATCGGCAGGTCAGGGTTCGTAGGGGCGGATCGAGCCGACGATGCGCTTGGCGCCCGCCGGGTCGAGCGCCTGCGGGACGCCGGTGTCGGCGGCGATCACCATGACGAAGCTGCCGTTGGTGCTCGGCGCGGCCCAGGTGTACACCGAGTACTCGGCGGCGCAGCCGGGGGCGGGCTGCGTGATCCGGCCCCTGGTCTCCACGAACATTCCGTGCTGCCCGCCGTCCAGCGAGCTGAGCGGCTCGGCGGGGCCCGCGGTGCCGGGGTCGGCGTAGGCGAGCCGGGCCGCCTCGGCGCCGACGGCGGCGGCCGCGGCGGCGGGGTCACGCTCGGCGGCGGCGGTGAGGAAGGAGACGGTGCGGGTGGAGCCGGGGCAGTAGTCGCGGCCATCGGAGGCGTAGCCCTTGCCGGTGAGCGAGTCCGGGGCGCGGCCGAAGCCCGCCACCGTCTCCACCGGGGCGATCTGCCAGCCCGCCGGGACGTCGTAGGCGGCGTCCCGGTCCGGCGCGGGCACCACCCGGTAGCCGGGAATCACCGCGGGCGGCACCGCGACGCCCGCGGTCGCCTCCGTGGTCAGCGCGCTGACCAGTGGCGGGGCCCCGCCCTCCCGATCGTCCGAGCCGCGGGCGACGGCGACGGCGGTGGCGGCGGCCGCGAAGACGAGCACCGCGGCGCCCGCGGCGGGCAGGCTCCGGCTCGGGCCCGCGGGCTTGGCCCGGTACTCCGCGAGGAAGGTGTCGAAATCGTGCGGTGGCGGCACCGCGGGCCGATCCGGATCACGATCTCGGACGGCGGTGGCGCCCGCCGGGTGTGGCCCGGCGGCGTACGGCGAGCCGGATCCGTCCGGAAACGTCGGTCCGTTCCGCCTCCCCGCTTCGGATTCCAGCGCTCCGCGCGACGCCCCCGACTGCCCCCACGAGGTCGGGTCGGTGCGTCGCGCATCGGTTTCTGCCAATGTCGCGTCCCCTGCCTGATTTTCGGCCTCGGGACGCGACCTTAGCGGGCGATGGCCGCCGAAGCCGAACGGCCCCGGCCGGTTTCGGTCGACGGCTGCTTCGGCGGCGCGGCCACCAGGGTGAGCAGCGTCGCCTCCGGGCGGCAGCAGAAGCGGTACGGCGCCCACGGCGAGGTGCCGATGCCCGCCGAGACGTGCAGCCGGGTGTGCTCGCCCCAGCTGGACGGCCCCTTCACCCGGGAGCGGTCGATCCCGCAATTGGTCACCAGCGCACCGAAACCGGGGACGCAGAGCTGGCCGCCGTGCGTGTGGCCCGCGAGCACCAGGTCGTAGCCGTCGTCGGCGAAGCGGTCGAGGACCCTGGGCTCGGGCGAGTGGGTGAGCCCGATCCGCAGGTCCGCCAGCGGGTTCAGCGGGCCCGCGATGGTGTCGTAGCGGTCGCGCCGCAGGTGCGGGTCGTCCACCCCGGCGGTGGCGATCCTGATGCCGCCGACCTCGAGGTCGCGGCGCACGTGCGTCAGGTCCAGCCAGCCGCGCTCGTTGAACGCGGCGCGCAGGTCCTGCCACGGCAGCGGGGCGCCGTAGGTGCGGCGGTGGTCCTTCTTGAAGTACTTGAGCGGGTTCTTCGGCACCGGCGCGAAGTAGTCGTTGCTGCCGAACACGAAGAGCCCGGGGCGGGAGAGCAGCCCGCCGAGCGATTGCACGACGGCGGGCACCGCCTTCTGGTGCGACAGGTTGTCGCCGGTGTTCACCACCAGGTCGGGCTCCAGCCGATCCAGGTCGCGCAGCCACTGCTGCTTGAGCTTCTGGTTCGGCGTCATGTGCAGATCGCTGATGTGCAGCACCCGCAGCGACGCCGACCCCGGCTGCAGCACCGGCATGGTCGTCTCCCGGAGCACGAAGGCATTGCGCTCGACGAGGGAGGCGTAGCCGATTCCGGCGACCGCGGCTCCCGCGGCGACCGTTGCGGCGCGTCCGACGGCGGAGGTCGTGATGACGGGCATTTGACCAGCATAGGTGAGCCGTGCCGGTCCCGCCCCGTGTGTTCTCGCACAGCGGGTGCCACGGGCGCAAATGCGCTGGGAGCCGGGCTCCGGACGGGCTAGCGTGGGGGTATGTCGGAACTGAAGTCGCAGCTGCGGGCGGATCTCACCACCGCGCTGAAAGCCAAGGACACCCTGCGTCTCGGCACGGTCCGGATGCTGCTCGCCGCGATCCAGAACGCCGAGACGGCGGGCTCCGAGGCGCGCGAACTCTCCGACGCCGAGGTCGTCTCCGTGCTGCAGAAGGAGGCGAAGAAGCGCGGCGAGGCGGCGGAGGTGTACGCCCAGAACGGCCGCGGCGAGCTCGCCGCCAACGAGCACGCCGAGGCCAGGATCATCGACGAGTACCTGCCGACCCCGCTCACCGAGGCGGAGGTGGCCGATCTCGCCGACACCGCCATCGCGCAGGTCGCCGAGGAGCTCGGCGAGCGGCCTGGCATGCGGCAGATGGGACAGGTCATGAAGATCGCGACCGCGCTCGCCGCGGGCAAGGCGGACGGCGCCAAGATCTCGGCCGCGGTCAAAGCCCGGCTCTGAGCCCCGGATCGAGAACCGCCCCCGGCTTCGATGGCCGGGGGCGGTTCGCGTCTAGCGGGGGATCGGGATGGGGATGGGGATGGGCGGCAGGCGGAGCGGCGGCAACCCGGGGGCAACCGGGACGGGTGCGGGCGCGGGCGCCTGGGTCGGCACCTGCCGCTGGGTGCCGTCACTGACGTAGATGGTGATCACCGACCCCGGGATGGCCGACCCGTTCGGCGCGGTGCCCATCACCGTCCCCTTCGGCGCGGCGCCGCCCTGCGTCACCGCGGTCACCTGGAACCCCGCCCTGGTGAGCGCCGAGGTGGCGTCGCCCTGGGACATGTTGCTGACATCCGGCACCTGCGCCTGGTTCGACCCGCGCACGTACTTGTCGTCCAGCGGGGGGAGCACCGGCGGCGGGTACTGCCCGAGTACCGGCTTGACGGCGTTGAACCAGGTGCGCGCGGGTTCGTTGCCGCCGAAGAGGTCGCCGCTGTAGCAGTTGCGCAGCGGGAAGGAGCAGATCTCGCCGGGAGTCGGGCTGTCGCCGTAGACGTAGACCGCGGCGGCCAGCGAGTTGGTGAACCCGAGGAACCCCGAGGAGCGGTGGCTCTCGGTGGTGCCGGTCTTGCCCGCCATCGGCGCGTTCCAGGCGGCGGCCGCGGCGGCGCCCGCCGCGGTGCCCTGGGTGTCGTCCTTGCTCATGGCGTTCGCGAGGGTGTGCGCCAGCCCCGGCTCGACCACCTGCTCGCAGGCCTGCTGGGTCAGCGGAACCTGCTTGCCCTGGCGGTCGATCACCTCGCGGATCGGCGACGGCGGGCACCAGCGGCCGCCGGAGGCCAGGGTCGCGGCCACATTGGAGAGCTCGAGCGGGTTGATCGCGACCGGGCCGAGGGTGAAGGAGCCGAGGTTCTGCTCCTTGATCATGTCGGCCAGGCTCTGGTTGCTGAACCCGGAGGTGCCCGCCTCGGTGTACGAGCGCAGCCCGAGCCGGACCGCCATGTCCACCACCGGCGCCACCCCGACCGCCTGGATCAGCTTGACGAAGGTGGTGTTCGGCGAGGTCGCGAGCGCCTCGGTGACCGACATCGGGGACTTGTACCTGCCCGCGTTCTCCACGCAGTAGGTGGCCGCCGGGCAGCCGCGGGCGCCGCCGTTGCCCATGCCCTTGGCCTCGAAGCGGCCGGGCACGTCGAGCTGGGCATTGATGCCGAGCCCCTTCTCCATCGCGGCGGCGGTGGTGAAGAGCTTGAAGATCGAGCCTGCGCCGTCGCCGACCATGGAGTACGGCTGCGGCTGCACGGTCTCGTTGGCGTCCGGGTCGAGGCCGTACCGCCTGCTGCTCGCCATGGCGACCACGTCGTGCGAGTTCTCGCCCGGCGCGACCACCGACATCACCTCGGCGATGTTCGCCAGGTTGGGGTCGGCGGCGGCGCTGACCGCGTTGCGCACCGAGTCCTGCACGGCCGGGTCGAGCGTGGTGCGGATCAGGTACCCGCCCTTGTCCACCTGCTCGCGGCTGATGCCGGAGTCGGCCAGGTACTGCAGCGCGTAGTCGCAGAAGAAGCCGCGGTCGTTGGCGGCGATGCAACCGCGCGGCAACCCCTTCGGCTCGGGCAGCACGCCGAGCGGCTCGGTCTTGGCCGCGCGGAACTCGTCGGCCCGGCTCGGGATGTTCTGGATCATGGTGTCCAGGACGGTGTTGCGCCGCTGCAGCACGCCGTTCTCGTTGGTGTACGGGTTGAGCTTCGACGAGCTCTGCACCATGCCCGCCAACATGGCCGACTGCGCGACGTTCAGGTCAGCGGCCTCGACGCCGAAGTAGGTCTGCGCCGCGTCCTGGATGCCGTAGGAGCTGTTGCCGAACGGAACCAGGTTCAGGTAGCGGGTGAGGATCTCGTCCTTGGTGAGCTCGCGGTCCAGCGTCAGCGCCATCCGGATCTCGCGGATCTTGCGGGCCGGGGTGGTCTCGATGGCGGCCCGCCGCTCGGCGTCGGTCTTCGCCACCACCAGCAGCTGGAAGTTCTTCACGTACTGCTGGTCGAGCGTGGAGGCGCCCTGCTGGACCTCGCCGCTGGCGGAGTTGGTGAGGAACGCGCGCAGCGTGCCCTGCCAGTCGACGCCGTCGTGCTCGGCGAACCGGCGGTCCTCGATGGAGACGATCGCGAGCTTCATGTTGTTGGAGATCCGGTCGCTCGGCACCTCGAACCGGCGCTGCTCGTACAGCCAGGCGATCGGGTTGCCCGCGGTGTCGACCATGGTCGAGACGGCGGGGACGGTGCCCTCCACCAGCTCCGCGGACACGTTGTCGACGGCGTCGGCGGCGCGATTGGAGACGAACCCGAATCCACCGGCGAGCGGGAACAACAGCCCAGCGACGAGCACGGCGGCAAGCACACAGCTGCCTGCCAGTTTCGCGAGCGTTCGTGTCATCGGCACGGAGCCAGACTACGGGGTGCGCGGTACCCGGTCGCGAGGTGCGCAGGGCGAACGACACGCTGCCGGACGGCGGTGTCCGCCGCCCATGGGCGTGTCGCGGGATTTTCCCAGCGAGTCGGCCCGACTGGACGGTTCGGAAGTTGCTTCGCAGGCACGGACGTACCAAAAAGGTTGGAGCGCGGTCTTGCGTTGGTCCCAACCTTTACCTAGATTGAGAACCCAGTGTGATAGAGCTAACACTCAAAGTGGAATGTGGTGCAGTGCGCAGCGGGGTCTGGGTTGCCGCGTACTGAACGCGATTCCGGAGCGCCGGTTCATACGGTGTTCGGACTGCAAAGGGGCACACCAAATGCACATGACAACCCCCATCGCTCGCTTGAATGTGGAGCAGGCCGAGGCACGGATCGCCTGGGTCTCCGAGGCCCGATGCAAGGAAGTCGATCCGGACCAGCTGTTCGTTCGCGGTGCGGCGCAGCGCAAGGCAGCGACGATCTGCAGGCACTGCCCGGTGCTCATGCAGTGCGGCGCCGACGCGCTGGACAACCGGGTCGAGTTCGGGGTGTGGGGTGGCATGACCGAGCGACAGCGCCGCGCCCTGCTCAAGCAGCACCCCGAGGTCACCTCGTGGGCCGACTTCTTCCAGGCGCAGCGGCAGCACCAGATCGCGATGTAGCCCCCTGCCATACGTCCCCGCTACCGGAATCCGAGCCCGCAGCCGCGGGCTCGGTCCCGTTTCTAGGGGCGGACGTCGGCGGTCGGGCGGGGGCCTGCCAGCTGATCGCCGACCGCGCGCAGCGCGGCCAGGTCGGAGACCTCGAAGGGCAGCGCGCGCACCGCGACGATCGGCACCCGCGGGTGCGCCCCGGTGAAGCGCTGCAGCAGGTGCTGCTCCCGCTTCGCCGTCGCCACCCGCTGCGCGTGCACCCGCAGCACGGCGGCGGTCAGCGTCGCGTCGTCGCCGAGCTGCTCGGCCGCCGAGCGCGCCCGGTCGCCGGAGAGCGTGCTGAGCACCGGGTGCGTCCGGTTCAGCACCAGCCCGGCCAGCGGCATCCGCTCCGCGGAGAGCCGGTCGACGAAGAACGAGGCCTCGCGCAGCGCGTCCGGCTCGGCGGCGGCGACCACCAGGAAGTGCGTGCCCGGCTGGGCCAGCATGGCGAAGGTGCGGTTGGCCCGCTCCTGGAACCCGCCGAACATGGACTCCAGCGACTGCAGGAAGTTCGACGCGTCCTTCAGCAGCTGCCCGCCGACCACCGTCGAGACACCCTTGAGCGCCAGGCTCATGGCCCCGGTGACGAACCGGCCGACCCCGCGGCCCGGAGCCATGATCACCCGGATCATGCGGCCGTTCAGGAAGGTGCCGAGCCGCTTCGGCGCGTCCAGGAAGTCGAGCGCGTTCCGCGAGGGCGGGGTGTCCACCACGATCAGATCCCAGTCCTTGCGGCTGGTCAGCTGACCGAGCTTCTCCATCGCCATGTACTCCTGCGTTCCGCCGAAGGAGGAGGCGACGGTCTGGTAGATCGGGTTGGCGAAGATCTGCTGCGCCTTGTCCGGGCTGGTGTGCTCGAGCACCATCTCGTCGAAGGTGCGGCGCATGTTCAACATCATGGCGTGCAGCTCGCCGGGGACCTCGGGGCCGAGCTGCACCCGCTGCGGGGCGTTGTCCAGCTCCGCGACGCCGAGCGACTGCGCCAGCCTGCGCGCCGGGTCGATGGTCAGCACGACCACCCGGCGGCCCAGCTCGGCGGCGCGCAGCGCGATCGCGGCGGCCGTCGTGGTCTTGCCGACGCCGCCGGAACCGCAGCAGACCACGACCCGCGCGCTCGGGTCGGCGAGGATCGCCGCGACGTCGAGCCCGGCCCCTGTGCTCGGCGCTGTCATCGGACCCCCTGCTCGCTCAGCTTCTCGGCCAGTTCGTACAGCCCGCCGAGGTCGATGCCGTCGGTCAGCGCGGGCAGGTACAGCTGCGGCACGTCCACCTCGGCCAGCTCGGTGGCGCTGGTGTCCTGCGCGCGCAGCCGGGCCGCGTGCTCGACCGCCTCGGTGACCAGGCCGTCGAAGTCCTCGTCCGGCAGCGTGATACCCGCAGCGGCCAGCTCGGAGCGCAGCGCGTCCCGGTCCAGCTCGCCGTCGGCCACCGCGCCGCGCACGTCGGCGGGGAGGTAGCCGCGGCCCGCCCGGTTCACGATCACCGTGCCGATCCGCAGGTCGTTGGCGGTGAGCTCGGCGACGGCGTCGGCGGTCTCCTGCACCGGCAGCGCCTCCAGCAGCGTCACCAGGTGGATCAGCGTCTCGTCCGAGTGCAGCAGCTTGGAGACGCCCTCGGCCTGGCCCGCGATCGGGCCGCCGCGGGCGATCTCGGCCATGGCGGTGGTGACGTCGAGGAAGCTCGCGATCCGGCCGGTCGGCGGGGCGTCCACCACGATCTCGTCGTAGACCCGCTTGCCCGTTCCGCGATCCGTCCGGATCACGCACTCCTTGATCTTGCCGGTGAGGATGACGTCGCGCAGCCCCGGCGCGATGGTGGTGACGAACTCGATGGCGCCCATCCGGCGCATGGCCCGGCCCGCGAAGCCCAGGTTGTAGAACATCTCCAGGTACTCGAGGAAGGCGTGCTCGATGTCGAGCGCGAGCGCCCAGACCTCGCCGCCGCCGTCCGCGGAGGCGATCCTGGTCTCGGTCGGCGGCAGTGGCGGCAGGTCGAAGAGCTGCGCGATGGACTGCCTGCTCTCCACCTCGACCAGCAGCACCCGGCGGCCGCCCCTGGCCAGCGCCAGTGCGAGCGCGGCGGCGACCGTCGACTTGCCGGTGCCGCCCTTGCCGGAGACGTAGTGCAGCCTGGCGCGGGTCGCCCGTTCCGGCCAGCCCGTCGTCGGCGCTGCTGTTGGTGCTTCCACCCCAGCGAGCCTATAGGCCGGAAGACCGGTCCGTCCGTGTGATGCGCCACCGGCGGGTCCCGTTACGCTCTGCGCATGAGCGAAATCACCCAGTGGGAGTACGCGACCGTGCCGCTGCTGACGCATGCGACCAAGCAGATCCTCGACCAGTGGGGCGCCGACGGCTGGGAGCTGGTGACGGTGCTGCCCGGCCCGACCGGCGAACAGCACGTGGCCTACCTCAAGCGCGCGAAGTGACCGCGGCCGCCGGGTCCGCGACCCCGTGGCGGGAGAACCTGGCCAAGCTCGGCGTCACGCTGCCGCCGGTCAGCGCGCCGGTCGCCGCCTACGTGCCCGCGCTGCGCTCGGGCAACCTGGTCTACACCTCCGGCCAGCTGCCGTTCGTCGACGGTGAGCTCGTGGTCGAGGGCAAGGTCGGCGCCGAGGTCACCGTCGAGGCGGCCGCCGAGGCCGCCCGGCTCTGCGCGCTGAACGCGCTGGCCGCGGTGCACGACCTGGTCGGGCTGGACGAGGTGGTGCGGATCGTCAAGGTCGTCGGCTTCGTGGCCTCCGCGCCCGGCTTCGGCGACCAGCCGGTGGTGATCAACGGCGCCTCGCAGTTCCTCGGCGCGGTGTTCGGCGATGCCGGTGCGCACGCCCGCTCCGCCGTCGGCGTCTCCGAGCTGCCCCGCAACACCCCGGTCGAGGTGGAGCTCATCGCCGAGGTCCGCTGAGAAGCGAATCGAACCCGAAACACAGGGGGAGTGCCATGACCCTGACCCATCCCGCCTACGGACAGCTCCGCACCGTGACGCCGAACGCGTCGGTGCTGCTCGCCGACAATCCCGGCCAGATGACCCTGGACGGGACCAACACCTGGATCCTGAAGGCGCCCGAGAGCGCCGAGTACGTGGTGGTCGACCCCGGCCCGAAGGACCGGGCGCACGTGGACGCGATCGCCGAGGTCACCGGCGGCGCCATCGCGCTGACCCTGATCACGCACCACCACCACGACCACACCGGCGGCATCGACCGGCTGGTCGACCTGACCGGCACGGTGGTGCGCGCCAAGGACCCGACCTTCCTGCGCGGCACTGAGGCCGCGCTGGTCGACGGCGAGGTGATCGAGGCGGCCGGGCTGCGGATCGAGGTGCTCGGCACGCCGGGGCACACCACCGACTCGGTGAGCTTCGTGCTGGCCGACGGGGTGCTCTCCGGCGACACCGTGCTCGGGTTCGGGACGACGGTGCTGGAGAACCGCCCCGGCGCGCTCGCCGACTACCTGGGCTCGCTGGACCGGCTGCTGGCCGCGGGCGACGGCCGGGCGCTGCTGCCCGCGCACGGCCCCGACCACCCGGATCTGGGCCCGGTGCTGCGCTACTACATCGAGCACCGGCACCAGCGGCTGGAGCAGGTGCGCGCCGCGCTGGCCGAGCTCGGCGCCGACGCGGGCGCCATGGCGATCGTGCGCAAGGTCTACGCGGATGTGGACAAGAAGCTCTGGCCCGCGGCCAGAAGCTCGGTGCAGGCCCAGCTGGACTACCTGCGCGGTACCTGAGAAACAGCACAGCGCGCCGTGCGGACGAACCGCATCGGCGCGCTGTCTGCTGTGCGCGGAGGCTAGCGGGCGCGGCGCGCCAGCCGTTCCGAGTCGGAGATGAGCACGCTCTTGCCCTCCAGCCGCAGCCAGCCGCGGTGCGCGAAGTCGGCGAGGGCCTTGTTCACGGTCTCGCGGGAGGCGCCGACGAGCTGGGCGATCTCCTCCTGGGTGAGGTCGTGGGTGACCCGGAGGGCGCCCGCCTCCTGCGTGCCGAAGCGCTGCGCGAGCTGCAGCAGTGCCTTGGCGACGCGGCCGGGGACGTCGGTGAAGATCAGGTCGGCCAGGTTGTTGTTGGTGCGCCGGAGGCGGCGGGCGAGCACCCGCAGCAACTGCTCGGCGATCTCGGGGCGCTGGTCGATCCAGGCCTTGAGCGCGTCCCGGTCCATGGTCACGGCGCGGACCTCGGTGACCGTGGTCGCGGTCGAGGTGCGCGGGCCGGGGTCGAAAATGGAGAGCTCGCCGAACATGTCCGAGGGGCCCATGATCGTCAGCAGGTTCTCCCGGCCGTCCGGCGAGCGCCGCCCGATCTTCACCTTGCCGGTGGTGATGATGTACAGCCGGTCACCGGGCTCGCCCTCGTTGAAGATGATGTGGCCGCGCGGAAAGTCGACGGGCTGGAGTTGTTTGGCGAGGGCGGCCACCGCAGTGGGCTCGACGCCCTGGAAGATGCCTGCTCTGGCGAGGGCCTCGTCCACGAATGTGCTCCTTTGGGAAATGGCTTCCGTACCGGGACCGAATCGACCCGGCCACCAGCGGAGTCTACGCGGAGGGAGGCTCGGACAGTGACAGACACCACGTAAAGAGCGGATTGCGGGACGTTGATGGAACGAGTGATCGGAAGGCTCCGCGACCGGCTCACTCGGGCCGGACGCGGGGTGGGATGAGCTCAGCTCGCCCGGGCGACGTCGAGTTCGTCGGTGCGCGAGCGGCGCTTGCGCATCCGGGCGACGGCGGCGGGGAGACCGAGCTTGGTCAGCTCGCTGACCTCGGCATTGCTCGCCTTGTCCAGGTACTGCTGGACCTCCTCGTCGGGTTCGACGAGTTTCCGGAGGCGGCTCTCGAACCGCTCCATGCCGAGTGCGAACAGCATCATCGCCACTGGGAAGAGCACCACAGCGAGTCCTTGCATGACGAGCAGTAAACACGGTCGAGGTCTCAGATGGAACACGGCGGGAGAACTGGCAGGGCAACAGTGTCGGGCGGTTCCGTATGGTGGACGCGTGCGTTCTCCCGCTTCCCCCGCCGCCGCCGACGGCTCCGCCCGTACCGCGGCCGGGGCGGGGGCCGCGCCGGGCGGCGGCGTGGCGCCGCGCCGCAAATCCAGGGCGCGACAGGCGGAAACACGGCTCGGCCTCGTGCGCAGGGCGCGCCGGATGTATCGCACGCTGACCGTCGCTTTTCCGGACGCGCACTGTGAACTCGATTTCCGGACGCCGCTGGAATTGGCGGTGGCGACGATTCTTTCCGCCCAGTGCACGGACGAGAGAGTGAATCTCACCACTCCCGCGCTCTTCGCCCGGTATCGCGATGCCCGCGCCTACGCCGAGGCCGATCGCGCCGAACTCGAGGAATTCATCCGGCCGACCGGTTTCTTCCGCAACAAGACCAGTTCGCTCATCGGGCTCGGGCAGGCGCTGCTGGAGCGACACGACGGCGAACTCCCGCACACCCTGGGCGAATTGGTGCAATTGCCGGGAATCGGGCGCAAGACGGCCAATGTCATCCTCGGCAACGCGTTCGACGTCCCCGGCATCACCGTCGACACCCACTTCGGCAGGCTGGTGCGGCGCTGGGGCTGGACCGAGCTGGAAGACCCGGTCAAGGTCGAGCACGCGATCGGGGAGCTGATCGAGCGCCGGGACTGGACCATGCTCTCGCACCGGGTGATCTTCCACGGCAGGCGCGTGTGCCACGCCCGCAAACCCGCCTGCGGGGCCTGTCTGCTCGCCAAGGACTGCCCGTCCTACGGTGCGGGCCCCACCGATCCCGAGGTGGCCGCCAAGCTGGTGAAGGGGCCGGAGGCGCCGCACCTGCTCGAACTGGTCGGCCGGTGACGCGGTGGCCGGTCGCCGCCCGTCTCGCGCTCGTCGCGGTGATCGTCGCGGTGGCGCTGGCGGTGGCGCTCTGGCCGCGGAGCGCTGACGCGCCCGATCCCGGGCAGCAGGCGCCCCGCGCGGCGGCGGTGTCACCGGCGGAGCGGGCGGCGGCCGGCCTGCTCCCGTGCCCGGGCCCCGCAGGCGCTACCGCCGCGCCCGCGGAGTCGGGTGCTGCCGGAGAAACCCCGCTCGCCGGGCTGAACCTCACCTGCCTCGCCGACGGCGAGCCCGTCGACCTCGGCGCCGCGCTCGCGGGCAGACCCGCGCTGCTGAACCTGTGGGCCTACTGGTGCGCGCCCTGTGCCCAGGAACTGCCCCATCTGCAGGAGTACGCCCGACAGGCGGGTGACAGGATTACCGTGCTGACCGTGCACAGCGACCCGGAGGAGGCCAAGGCGCTCAGCAGGCTCACCGGCCTCGGCATCACGCTGCCCGGCGTGCTCGACCCCTCCGCCGCCCTGCGGAACGCGGTCGGCGCGCCCGCGGTGCTGCCGATCTCGGTGCTGCTGCGCGCGGACGGCACCGTCGCCGACGTCGTGGTGCGCAGCTTCACCGACACCGGCGATATCGGGCGGACCGTCGCGGCCGAACTGGGAGTTTCGCTATGAGGGTGGGAATGGCTGGGTCGGCGCGGGTTGTGCTGGTACAGGTAGTCCCATGAGCGTGCCCGCCGCCGGATCACCGGACCCAAGGGGTTTCCCCGCGCCCGCCCCGGACCCCACCGCGGCGCCCGCCTGGCTGCGCGCCGCCACCGAGCCGCCCGCGCCCGACTCCGGCGACACCCTGAGCATGGCCCGCACCCTGCGCCGCGCCATGACCATCACCGGCAAGCCGCGCCAGGCCGCCGTGCTCGTGCTCTTCGCGGGCAGCGAGCAGCCGGACCCGGCCGCGCCCGGCGGGCTGCCCGCCGACGCCGACGTCCTGCTCACCCAGCGCGCCGCCACCATGCGCCAGCACCGCGGCCAGATCGCCTTCCCCGGCGGCGCCGTCGACCCCGGCGACACCGGGCCGGTGCACACCGCGCTGCGCGAGGCGGAGGAGGAGACCGGGCTGGTGCCCGCGGGCGTGGCCCCGCTCGCCCTGCTGCCCGCGCTCTTCGTGCCGCCCTCGCGCTTCGACGTCACCCCGGTGGTGGCCTACTGGCGCGAGCCGAGCCCGGTCGGCGTCGTCGACCGCAGCGAGACCGAGCGGGTGGTCCGGGTGCCGATGGCCGAGCTGCTCGACCCGGCGAACCGGTTCCTGGTGCGCAGTGGTCTCGGGTACAAGAGCCCGGCTTTCCTGGTGGACAACATGCTGGTCTGGGGATTGACCGGCGGCATACTGGCCGGGCTGGTCAGCGCCGCGGGCTGGGAGCTGGAGTGGGACCGCTCCGACGTGCGTGACCTGGAGTCCGCGCTCGCCGCCGTGGGGATGGAGCTGTGAGCCCCTCCGGCTGGCTCGACCTGGCCGTCCTGCTGCTGGCGCTGCTCGCCGCCTCGTCCGGCTGGCGGCAGGGCGCGGTCTCCTCCGCGCTGGCCTTCCTCGGTGTCGTGCTCGGCGCGGTCGCGGGCATCCTCATCGCGCCGCACCTGCTGGTGCACGTGGACGAGGGCAGGGCGCGGGTGCTGGCGGGCGTGCTGCTGATCGTGGTGCTGGTGATTGTCGGCGAGGTCGCGGGCATGGTGCTCGGCCGGGCCGCGCGCAGCGGGATGCACAACCGGTTCGCGCGCGGGGTGGACAGCGCGGTCGGCGCGGTGCTGCAGGCGGTCGCGGTGCTGGTGACGGCCTGGCTGCTGGCGCTGCCGCTGGCCACCTCGTCGCAGCCCAATGTCGCGACCGCGATCAACGGCTCGCGGGTGCTGGCCGACGTGAACCAGGTCGCGCCGAACTGGCTGCGCAAGCTGCCGAACGAGTTCTCCCAGCTGCTCAACACCTCCGGGCTGCCCGACGTCATCGGGCCGTTCGGCCGGACCCCGATCGCGGCGGTGGAGCCGCCGGACGCCGGGGTGCTCGCGGGCCCGGTCGCGGCCTCGCTGCAGCAGAGCGTGCTGCGCATCCGCGGGGTGGCGCCGAGCTGCCAGCGCGCGCTGGAGGGGTCCGGGTTCGTGATCGCGCCGGAGCGGGTGATGACCAACGCGCACGTCGTCGCCGGGACCACCAGCGTCGCCGTCGACACGCCGCGCGGGCCGCTCGACGCCGAGGTGGTGCTCTTCGACCCGTCCAAGGATGTCGCGGTGCTCGCGGTGCCGGGGCTGACCGCGCCGGTGGTGCCGCAGGCGCCGAACGACGCGCGGCCGGGGGACAGCGCGATCGTGCTCGGGTACCCGGGCGGCGGGCCGTACACGGCCAGCGCGGCCAGGGTCAGGGAGACGCTCGACCTCACCGGCCCGACCATTTACCGCAACGGCACGGTGGAGCGCGAGGTCTACACGGTGCGCGGCCAGGTGCGCGCGGGCAACTCCGGCGGGCCGCTGGTCGACACCGGCGGCCAGGTGCTCGGCGTCGTCTTCGGCGCCGCGGTGACCGACGACGACACCGGCTACGTCCTCACCCTGGACGAGGTCGCCGACGAGCTGGCGATCGCGCCCACCGCGGCGAGCCCGGTCGACACCGGGGCCTGCGTCCTGAGCTGACCGCGCTCAGCCGAGCAGCTTGGCCAGTTCGGCGGTGACGAACTCCGGGTTCTCCTGGTGCGCGTAGTGCCCGGCCCCCGGCACCGAGACCAGCCGCCGCTCCGGCGCGAGCGCGCGGCCGCGGTGGAAGGTGGCGGGCAGGATGTACGGATCCCGCTCGCCGCGCAGCGCCAGCACCGGGATCGACACCGGCTCGCGCATGGTCGCCATGAACCGCCGCCCGTCCGGCCGCCACTGGCTGCGGAACGCCCAGCGCTGGTACTCCAGCGCGCAGTGCGCGGTGCCAGGGATCCGGATGGCGTTGCGCAGCCGCTCGGCGGCGTCGGCGAACTCCGGCCCCGCGGCGAACTCCGCGCCCGCCCGCGCGCGCAGCAGCCGCTCCACCGCGGCGCCGTCGTTCTTGGTCAGCTGGTGCTCCGGGTAGCGCGGGAGCTGATAGCGCAGGAATCCGGGCAGCCAGACCCGCCGCTGCCTGCGGTCGCGCAGCACCGAGCGCTTGAGCGCGGCCGGGTGCGGCGAGCCGACCAGCGCGATCGAGCGCACCAGCCGGGGGTGCAGCACCGCCGTCGTCCAGCAGCCGAGCCCGCCGTCGGCGTGCCCGACCAGCGTCGCCTCGGTGTGCCCGAGCGCCCGGATCAGCCCGGCGATGTCACCGGCGGTGGTCCAGCCGTCGTAGCCGCGCGGCGGCTTGTCGGAGTCGCCGTACCCGCGCAGGTCCACCGCGACCGGGCGGTACCCGAGATCGGCGAGCGCGGTCAGCTGGTGCCGCCACGACCACCAGAAGTCGGCGAAGCCGTGCAGCAGCAGCACCAGCCTGGCATCGCTCCGCTCCGGCGCCGCCTCCACGATGTGCAGCCGGATGCCGTTGGCGCGGACGTCCCGATGCGTCCACGGGCCCGCGTAGCGGACGCTGGACGGGTCAGGGGGAAAGGTCGCCGACACGCCGAAAGCCTAGTCGGTCAGCTGCGGAGCGCCTTCGGCTCGTCGTGGCTCGCGCCGAGCCCGCCGGGCAGCACGGTCTTGGCCTGCTTGAGCGAGTCGATGGTCTTCTCCGGCGCCCGCAGCTTCTTCACCCGCAAATAGCCGAGCAGCGCGAGCACCGCCGTCGCCACCACCATCAGCAGGAAGACGATGAGGAAGGCGGCCCAGCGCGCCAGCCAGACGTCCAGCAGCTCGCCGAGGAAGAAGAAAAAGAAGAAGGTGCTGAAGAGCAGCACGGTGAGCGCGAGGATGAAGAAGACGCTGCCCTGCAGCCCCTTCTTGACCTCCGCCGTCACCTCGGCCTTGGCCAGCTCGACCTCGGCGCGCACCAGCGTCGACATCTGCTCGGTGGCGTCGCGCACCAGGCTGCCGAAGCTGGCCGAGCCCACCGGGTCGGCGTCGGAGAGCGGGATGGCGGTGACCGGCCGGCCGCGCTGCGCGTCGTTTCCGTTACCGCCCTGTGTGAAGCTCACTTGGTCGACCCTTCTCCCTGTCCCGGCTCTCGCTGTACTCATACCCGCGTCGTCTCATTCCAGCGCACCGGTTCCCCGCCGCGCGAGCGGACACGCTCACGCGGCAACACTAGCGCCGAACCCGGGGGCGCCGTCGGCGACGTCGCCCCCGGGGCGCGGGGTTCAGGCCTTGTCCGCCCGGATCTGCTCGAACACCGACGGGTCGACCAGGGTGCTGGTGTCGCCCAGCTCCCTGCCCTCGGCGACGTCGCGCAGCAGCCTGCGCATGATCTTGCCGCTGCGGGTCTTGGGCAGCTCGGGGACCACGTGGATCTCGCGCGGCCTGGCGATCGGGCTGATCTCCCGCGAGACCTCCGCCTTGAGCTCGTCGACCAGCGCGTCGCCGGTGTTCTCGGTGGTGGCGGTGAGGATGACGAAGGCGACGATGCCCTGCCCGGTGGTCTCGTCGGTGGCGCCGACGACGGCCGCTTCGGCTACTCCGGAGTGCCCGACCAGCGCCGATTCCACCTCGGCGGTGGAGATCCGGTGGCCGGAGACGTTCATGACGTCGTCCACCCGGCCGAGCACCCAGAGGTCGCCGTCCGGGTCGAGCCGGGCGCCGTCACCGGCGAAGTACCAGCCCTGCTCGGCGTAGCGGTCCCAGTAGGTGGCCTGGTAGCGCTCCATGTCGCCCCAGATGCCGCGCAGCATGGACGGCCACGGCTGGTCGAGCACCAGGTAGCCGTTGGCCTCGGTCTCGCCGAGCACGACGGGGTTGCCCTCTTCGTCGACGACCTGCGCGGAGATGCCGGGCAGCGGGGTCTGCGCGGCGCCCGGCTTGGCGGCGGTGACGCCGGGCAGCGGGGAGATCATGATGGCGCCGGTCTCGGTCTGCCACCAGGTGTCCACGATCGGCGTCTTCCCGCTGCCGATCACGCTGCGGTACCAGCGCCACGCCTCCGGGTTGATCGGCTCGCCGACGCTGCCGAGCACGCGCAGGCTGGACAGGTCGTGCGCGTCCGGGATCTGCCTGCCCCACTTCATGAAGGTGCGGATCAGGGTCGGCGCGGTGTAGTAGATGCTGACGCCGTACTTCTCCACGATCTGCCAGTGCCGGTGCTCGTCCGGGAAGTTCGGGGTGCCCTCGTAGACCACCTGCGTGGCCCGGTTCGCCAGCGGCCCGTAGACGATGTAGCTGTGCCCGGTCACCCAGCCGATGTCGGCGGTGCACCAGTACACGTCCTGCCCCGGCTTGTGGTCGAAGACGTAGTGGTGGGTGTAGGCGGCCTGGGTGAGGTAGCCGCCGCTGGTGTGCAGGATCCCCTTGGGCTTCCCGGTGGTGCCCGAGGTGTAGAGGATGAAGAGCGGGTGCTCGGCGTCGAAGGCCTGCGGCTCGTGGTGCGGGTCGGCGTTGGCGACCGTCTCGTGCCACCACAGGTCGCGGCCCTCGGTCCACGGCACCTCGGTCCCGGTGCGCCGCACCACGAGCACGTGCTCGACGCTGTGCGGCACATCGCCGTTCGCGTACAGCGCCTCGTCCACCGCCTCCTTGAGCGGGGCCGCCTTGCCGCGCCGCCACTGCCCGTCGGTGGTGATCACCAGCCGCGCGCTGGCGTCGTCGACGCGCTGCCGCAGCGCCGATGGCGAGAAGCCTGCGAAGACCACCGAGTGGGTCAGCCCGAGCCGGGCACTGGCCAGGATGGCCACGATCGCCTCGGGGATCATCGGCATGTAGATGGCGACCCGGTCGCCCGCCTCGAGGCCCAGCTCGGTGAGGTAGTTGGCCGCCCGGCTCACCTCGGCGCGCAGCTCGGCGTAGGTGATGTCGCGGGAGTCGCCCGGCTCGCCCTCCCAGTGGATGGCGACCTGCTCGCCGTGGCCGTCCTCGACGTGCCGGTCCACGCAGTTGTAGGCGACGTTGAGCCTGCCGCCGACGAACCATTTGGCCACCGGCGCGCCGGACCAGTCGAGCACGTCGGTCCACTTCTGCTCCCAGTGCAGCCGGTCCGCCTGCTCGGCCCAGAAGGCGAGCCGGTCCGCCTCGGCCCGCTCGGCGAGCTCGGTGCCCGCGTTGGCCGCGGCCGTGAACTCGGCGGACGGTGCGTAGGCGGCCTGGTGTTCGGGGTTCTCGGTCATCTCGTGTCGCCCTTCCGTGGTTCGCTCGGCGTCGACATTAGTTCCCCCGACAAGCGCGGTCGGTCCCATACTGTCCTGACCAAGTTCTCGATCTTCGCGAAACGGGGAGATGCGTTGCGATCGACACGAATCACCGCACTGCTCGCCGCCGGGGTGCTCGCGCTCGGGCTCGGCGCGACGGCCTGCTCCACCGGCCCGGCCGACACCGAGGTGGTCACCGTCAACGGCGGCGAGCCGCAGAACCCGCTGGTGCCGACGAACACCAACGAGAACCAGGGCGGCCGCGTGGTCGACCGGCTCTTCGCCGGGCTCAAGTACTACGACGCCGACGGCGAGGCGCACGACGAGCTGGCGGAGTCCATCGAGACCACCGACCGGCGCAGCTACCGGATCACGCTGAAGCCGGACTGGACCTTCACCGACGGCACCCCAGTCACCGCGAAGTCCTTCGTCGACGCCTGGAACTACGGCGCGCTGAGCACCAACGCCCAGCTGCAGAACTACGTCTTCACCCCGATCGTCGGCTTCGACGAGGTGGCCGCCGAGAACCCGACGCAGACCACCATGTCCGGGCTGAAGGTGGTGGACGACCGCACCTTCACCGTCGAGCTGAAGGAGCCGTCGATCGACTTCGAGTCCCAGCTCGGCTACGCCCCCTTCTACCCGCTGCCCGAGGCGGCCTTCCGGGACATGAAGGCGTTCGGCGAGAACCCGATCGGCAACGGCCCGTACATGTTCGACGGGCCGGGCGCCTGGCAGCACAACGTGCAGATCGACCTGAAGCCGAACCCGGACTACCCCGGCGCGCGCCCGGCGAAGAACAAGGGGCTGCGCTTCGTCATGTACCAGTCCTTCGACACCGCCTACGCCGACCTGCAGGCGGGCAACCTGGACGCGCTCGACACCGTCCCGGACAGCGCGCTCGGCACCTACCAGCAGGATCTCGGCGACCGCGCGATCACCAAGCCCACCGCGCAGAACCAGCACATCGGCGTGCAGACCTCGGTGCCGCACTTCGGCGGCGCGGAGGGCGTGCTGCGCCGCAAGGCCATCTCACTGGCGATCAACCGGGAGCAGATCGCGCAGAACATCTTCAACGGCACCAGGATTCCGGCCCGCGACTTCACCGCGAGCACGCTGCCCGGCTTCGACGGCACCCTGCCCGGTTCCGAGGTGTTCCGGTACGACCCGGAGGAGGCCCGCCGGGTCTGGGCGCAGGCCGACGCCATCGCGCCGTGGTCGGGGCGGTACGAGATCACCTACAACAGCGACGGCGGGCACCAGGCCTGGATCGACGCCGTGGCCAACAGCGTCAAGAACACGCTCGGCATCGAGGCGGTCGGCCGCGCGCTGCCCACCTTCAAGAACGTGCGCGACGAGGTGAACGCGGGCACCATCGGCACCGCCTTCCGCTACGGCTGGCAGGGCGACTACCCCTCCATGCTGCAGTTCCTGACCTCGCAGTACTACAGCTACTCGGAGACGAACAACGTCGACTACAACAACCCGGAGTTCGACCGCCTGCTCGACGCCGCGCTGGCCGCGCCGACCCAGGACGAATCGCACCGGATCATCGCGCAGGCGCAGACCCTGCTGATCCGGGACATGGCCGACATCCCGGTCTTCGACTACGTCGCCGCGGCCGGGCGGTCGGATCGGGTGGTCCGCGCCGAGCTGGCCTGGAACGGGCTCTTCGACTTCGAGAACATCGAGAAGTAGCCGCGGCATGGGCTGGTACGTCGGACGGCGGCTGCTGCAGATGATCCCGGTGTTCCTCGGCGCCACCCTGCTCGTCTACGGTCTGGTCTTCCTGATCCCTGGCAATGCGATCCAGGCGCTGGCCGGGGAGAAGCCGCTCACCCCCGCGGTGGAGGCGCAGCTGCGCGCCCGCTACCACCTGGACCAGCCGTTCATCATGCAGTACCTGCTGTACCTGAAGGGGATCGTCACCCTCGACCTCGGCACCTCGTTCTCCGGGCGCCCGGTCAGCGAGGAGCTGGCCAGGGCCTTCCCGATCACACTGCGGCTCGCCTTCATGGCGGTGCTGATCGAGGGGGTCCTCGGGGTGCTGTTCGGGCTCGTCGCCGGGTTGCGCAAGGGCAGGCTCTTCGATTCGACGCTGCTGGTGGCGAGCCTGGTGGTGATCGCGGTGCCGGTCTTCGTGCTCGGTTTCCTCGCCCAGTTCCTGCTCGGCGTGCAGTGGGGGATCGCGCCGGTGACGGTCTCCGGCCGGGCGAGCCTCGCCGAGCTGCTGGTCCCGGCGCTCGTGCTCGGCTCGCTCTCCTTCGCCTACGTGCTCCGGCTGACCCGCAACGCGGTGGCGGAGAACATGATCGCCGACCACGTGCGCACCGCCACCGCCAAGGGGCTGCCCCGGCGGCGCGTCGTCACCGTGCACATCCTGCGCAACTCCATGATCCCGGTGGTCACCTTCCTCGGCGCCGACCTGGGCGCGCTCATGGGCGGCGCCATCGTCACCGAGGGGATCTTCAATATCCCCGGCGTCGGCGGCACGCTCTACCAGGCGATCACCAGGGTCGAGCCGCCGACGGTCGTCTCCTTCGTGACCGTGCTGATCGTGATCTTCCTGCTCACCAACCTGCTGGTGGACCTGCTCTACGCCGCGCTCGACCCGAGGATCCGCTATGCCTGAACGGCCCGGCCAGGAGTACTTCGTGGCGCCCGTGGACGACGAACCGGTGGTCACCGACAAGGTCCGGCTCACCGGCGGGCCGACCAGCGTCTGGGGCGACGCCTGGCGCAGGCTGCGCCGCAACCCGGTCTTCCTGGTCGCGGCCGTGCTGATCGTGCTCGTCGTCCTGGTCGCCGCCTTCCCGCAGCTCTTCACCGACCAGGACCCGCGGTACTGCAACGGCGACTTCAGCATGGACCCGCGCGGGCCGGGCCACCCCTTCGGCTTCGACCGGCAGGGCTGCGACATCTTCGCCCGCACGATGTACGGCGCGCGCGCCTCGGTGCTCACCGGGCTCGGCGCCACCCTGCTCTTCGTCGCCATCGGCGGGACGCTCGGCGCGCTCGCCGGGTTCTTCGGCGGCCCGCTGGACTCGGTGATCTCCCGGATCGCGGAGATCTTCTACGCGCTCCCGCTCATGCTGGCCGCCATCGTGCTCATGCAGCTGCTCACCCAGCGCGCGGTGTGGACGGTGGTGCTCATCCTGGCCGCCTTCACCTGGCCGCAGGCGGCCAGGATCGCTCGCGGCGCGGTGCTGGAGGCGAAGAACAGCGAGTACGTGACGGCCGCCGAGGCGCTCGGCGTCACCCGGCTGCGGGTGCTGCTGCGGCACGTGCTGCCGAACGCCGCCGGGCCGCTCGTCGTGGTGACCACGCTCTGGCTCGGCGTCTTCGTGGTCACCGAGGCGACGCTCTCCTACCTCGGCGTCGGGCTGCCGCGCACCATCGTCTCCTGGGGCGGCGACATCGCCACCGGGCAGCGCGAGCTCCGCACCGCGCCGATCCTCTTCTACCCGGCCACCGCGCTGGCCGTCACGGTGCTGAGCTTCATCATGCTCGGCGACGCGGTGCGCGACGCGCTCGATCCGCGGGCGCGGGTGCGATGACCTCGGACACGCCGCTGCTGCGGCTCTCGGACCTCGACGTCGACTTCGGCTCGGTGCCCGCCGTGCGCGGGGTGAACCTCGCGGTGTACCCGGGGCAGACGGTCGCGCTGGTGGGGGAGTCCGGGTCGGGCAAGTCGACCACCGCGCACGCCGTCATCGACCTGCTGCCCGGCACCGGGCGGGTGACCGGGGGCTCGATCGAGTTCGACGGCACCGAGCTGACCACGGCGTCGAAGCGCGCCATGGTCGGGATCCGGGGCACCGGGATCGGGCTGGTGCCGCAGGACCCGATGACCAACCTGAACCCGGTGTGGAAGGTCGGCTTCCAGATCCGGGAGACGCTGACCGCCAACGGCATCGCCAGGGGCGAGGCGGCCCGCGCGCGCACCGTCGAGCTGCTCGCCGAGGCCGGGTTGCCGGACGCCGCGCGCCGGGCCGGGCAGTACCCGCACGAGTTCTCCGGCGGCATGCGGCAGCGCGCGCTCATCGCCATGGCGCTGGCCTGCAGGCCGAAGCTGCTCATCGCCGACGAGCCGACCTCGGCGCTGGACGTCACGGTGCAGCGGCAGATCCTGGACCACCTGGACCGGCTCACCGGCGAGCTCGGCACCGCGGTGCTGCTCATCACGCACGACCTCGGGCTCGCCGCCGAGCGCGCCGAGCACGTCGTGGTGATGTACCGCGGGCGGGTGGTGGAATCCGGCCCGGCGCAGCGCATCCTGCGCGAGCCGCAGCATCCGTACACCCGGCGGCTGGTGGCGGCCGCACCCGCGCTGGCGAGCAGGCGCGGGGCCGAGCGGGAACGCGCCGCGGTGCGGGTCAGGGCGGCCAGAGCCGTCGAGAAGGAGCTGCCCGACCACGTCGTGGTCGCCGAGCGCCTGGTCAAGACCTTCCCGCTGCGCGGCCGGGTGCCGTGGCGCTCCGAGACCGTGCGCGCGGTGGACGACGTCTCGTTCCGGGTCGAGCGCGGCACCACCACCGCGGTGGTCGGCGAATCCGGCTCCGGCAAGTCAACGCTCGCCCGGCTGGTGCTCGGGTTGCTCCCGCCCACCTCGGGCAGCGTGACCTTCGACGGCCGGCCGGTCACCGGGCTCGACCGCGCCGCCGAACTGGACTTCCGGCGCCGGGTGCAGCCGGTCTTCCAGAACCCGTACGGCTCGCTCGACCCGCTCTTCACCATCGCCCGCGCCATCGAGGAGCCGCTGCGCACGCACCGGGTCGGCACCCCCGCCGAGCGCGCGGAGCGGGTGCGCGACCTGGTCGAGCGGGTCGCGCTCCCCGCCGACGTGCTGCGCCGCTACCCGCACGAGCTCTCCGGCGGCCAGCGCCAGCGGGTCGCCATCGCCCGCGCGCTCGCGCTCGCGCCGGAACTGGTGATCTGCGACGAGGCCGTCTCCGCGCTCGACGTGCTGGTCCAGGCGCAGATCCTGGAGCTGCTCGACGAGCTGCAGGCCGAGCTCGGGCTCACCTACCTGTTCATCTCGCACGACCTCGCCGTTGTCCGGCGGATCGCGGACCACGTGCTGGTCATGCGGGACGGCCGGGTGGTGGAGGAGGCGCCCGCCGCCGAGCTCTTCGAACAGCCGCGCGCCGAGTACACCCGCGCGCTGCTGGACGCCATCCCCGGACGCGACCTGCGGGTGGGCTGAGCGCCGCCGGTAGCCTCGTATCCCGTGACCGACCCGCTGCAGCCCCTCGTCGACCTGCCCGGCGTCGGCGCCGCCGCCGACCGCGCCCGCGACGCCCTCGCCGCGGTGCACCGGCACAAGAGCAACCGTCGCGGCTGGCCGACCACCGCGGCCGAGGCGGCGGTGCGCGCCGCCCGCTCGTCGGCCGCCATCGACGGCGGCAGCACCGAGCTGCCCAGCGCCGACGGCCGGGTCGACGACCCGATCCTGGCCGGCTCGCTGCGGGTCGGGCAGGCGCTGGACGGCGACGCGCTGCGCAACCTCACCAGCACCTGGCAGCGCGCGCCGCTGCAGGCGCTGGCGCGGCTGCACCTGCTCGCCGCCGCCGACCTGAGCGCGGAGGCGGCGCTGGGCCGTCCGCGCGCCGACGCCGGGGTCGCCGAGCGGCTCGACCTGCTCGCCCAGATCGCGCTGACCTCGACCGCCCCCGCCCCGGTGATCGCGGCGGTGGTGCACGGCGAGCTGCTCGCGCTGCGCCCCTTCGGCACCGCCGACGGCGTGGTCGCCAGGGCCGCCGCCCGGCTGGTCACGGTCTCCAGCGGACTCGATCCGCACGCGCTCGGCGTGCCCGAGGTGTTCTGGCTGCGCCGCAGGCAGGCCTACCTGGACGCCGCCGCCGGCTTCGGCTCGGGCGAGCCGGAGGCCGTCGGCGGCTGGGTCATCTTCTGCTGCGGCGGGCTGGAGGACGGCGCGCGCGAGGCGACCTCGATCGCGGACGCGGCTGCCGGACAGTAGCCACACACCACAGCGGGCGGTGTGTCGACATCGACTCACCGCCCGCGAGCACGGATCACCGGGCTACCAAGCGTGCTCGGTGGGTTGTGTTCTCCGGCCTCGGCGGATGGACCGGACTCCGGCGGTTCATCCCCGCAACCTGTGCGAGGCCATCGCCGCCACCAATCCGGAACCCGCAGGCCCACAACGCTTCTGCCCTTTCGCGGCGCGCTCCGCGTGGGTACCTGGCGTCCGTGCTGGGGAAGAAGGTCGGGAGACTGAGCCTTCTCTTCCGGCTCCGCCCTGGCCTTCCGTCCTCCCGTGGCACCCATTCTTACATTGTGACCGCACTCACATCAAGGGCTTCCAGCTATGGATTTGCGGGCCGGTTCTACCGTTTGCGCAGCAGTCGATAGCTGACCGCGCCCGCAACCAGCGCCCCGATTCCGACCACCGCGGTGGCCGCCACCGTGGTGGGGGAGGAGCTCGGGAAGCGCGACCAGAGCGACACCGGATTCGAGAAGGTCAGCACCGGCCAGCCGCGCGCCGTCGCCTCCCGGCGCAGCGCGCGGTCCGGGTTCACCGCCGTCGGGTGCCCGACCGCGCTCAGCATGGGCAGGTCGGTCACCGAATCCGAGTAGGCGTAGCACCGCGCGAGTTCGTAACCCCGGTCCGCGGCGAGCTTCTCGATCGCGGCCACCTTGCCCGGGCCGTAGCAGTAGAAGTCGAGCTCGCCGGTGTAGTGGCCGTCCGCCACCACCATCCTGGTCGCCGCCACGTGGTCCGCGCCGAGCGCCGCCGCGATCGGGGCGACGATCTCCTCACCGGAGGCGGAGACGATCACCACGTCGTGCCCGCGGATCCGGTGGTCGGCGATCAGGTCCATCGCCTCGGCGTAGATCAGCGGCTCTACCAGCTCGTGCAGCGTCTCCGCCACAATGGATTTCACCTGCTCCACATCCCAGCCCGCGCACATGCTGGTGAGGTGCGCGCGCATGCGCTCCATCTGGTCGTGGTCCGCGCCGGAGAGCTGGAAGAGGAAGTGCGCGTAGGTGTTCTCCAGCACCGAGCGCCGGTTCAGCAGCCCCTGCGCGTAGAACGGCTTGCTGAACACGAACGTGCTGGACTTGGCGATCACCGTCTTGTCGAGATCGAAGAACGCGGCCACGTGCCTGCCCCGATCCGGGGGCTCGTTCCGCGCGGCGGGGTCGTCGGCCGTCATCGGTCCAGGATAGGCATGCCGGGCGCGGGTGTGCCGGTCCGCGCGGTCCGGGGTCACTGCGGGTTTGCCACGCCGCCGAGCCGCTGCTCGCGGAGTGTTCGCAGCCCGCGCGCCGCGCGACACCGCCACGCGGAATGTGGCACGTCGGACTTGCGTCCGATGGCGATCGTGGGTGTAGTATGGCGAGTACCTGGACATCGTTCCAGGCGTGTTCAGCCCGACCCCCCGGGGCTGAACCCCGACGGCCCCAGCCTCCTCCCCCCCCGGCTGGGGCCGTCCCTTATTTCCAGCACGGTGCCCCGGGCCCGGCAGACACTCCCCGCGCGGTCCCCGGTGAGTTGTCCACAGCCTCGGAGTTATCCACATTCGCCGAGCGGGGGCTGGGCGGGCTCCCCGGATTCCACCACGCTGAACTGCATGGATACCGAGAACGGGAGTGCAGCCCCCGCCCTTGCGCTGGTGGCGGAGAGTGCGCTGCGCGCCGAGGTCCGCCGGGTCGCCGCGGCCGCTCAGCGCGCGCTCACCGAGCCATCGCCGCCGGTCGGCAGGCACGCCTGGAGCGCGGCCCCGCTCGTCGTGCTCGACACCGCCGCCGCCACGGGCTGCGCGGCCGCCGGGCACCCGCGCCGGGTCGGCGTCGTCCTGGTCACCGCGGGTGAACCGGAGCTGCCCGACTGGCAGGCCGCCGCGGCCGTCGGCGCCGAGCGGGTGGTCGCGCTGCCCACCGCCGCCGTCGAGCTGGTGCAGAAGTTTGCTGAGCACGGTGAGCCGCGCGCGGGCGACGGCGTCGTCGTCGCCATGGCGGGCGCGGTCGGCGGGGCGGGCGCCTCCACCCTGGCCGCCGCCACCGCGCTGCGCGCCGCCGCGCAGCGCTTCCGCGGGCACACCGTGCTGGTCGACGGCGCACCGCTCGGCGGCGGCATCGACCTGCTGCTCGGCATCGAAAGCGCGGCAGGCCCGCGCTGGGCCGACCTCGCCATCGAGGACGGCAGGGTCGCCGCGAGCGCGCTGCACCACGCCCTGCCCAGCGCCGCGCCCGGCCTCGCCGTGCTCTCCTGCGCCCGGCCCGCTGCCGGAATGTTGCCCGCCCCGATCGGCCCCGCCGCGAGCCACGCCGTGGTCGAAGCAGGCCGTGCCGCAGGGGATCTCGTGATCTGTGACATATCCGGCGAGCGCGGGCCGCATGCCGAGCAGATGCTGGACGCCGCGGATCTGGTCGTACTGGTGGTTCCCGCGCGGTTGCGGGCGCTCGCCGCGGCGGGCGCCGTCGCCACCGCCATCCGCCGCCGAAACCCGAACCAGGGGCTGGTGATCCGCGGCCCCGCCCCGGGAAACCTGCGCGGCGCGGAGATCGCCGAGGCGCTCGACCTCCCGCTGCTCGCCGCCGTCCGCGCCGAGCCGGGGCTGGCCGGGCGGCTGGAGCGCGGCGGGCTCGGCGCGAGCAGCAGGGGTCCGCTGGTCCGCGCGGCCGACGCCATCCTCGGCGTCCTCGGTGAAGGGGGCGCCCGATGAGCGCCCTCGTCACCGCCGAGCTCCTGGACCGGGTGCGCGAGCGGCTCGCCACCGGCACCGGCCCGCCCGAGCCGGAGCAGCTCGCCGCCGCCATCCGCGCCGAGGCGGGCGGCGTCCTCGGCGACACCGACCTGCTGCGCGCCCTGCGCCTGCTGCAGACGGAGATGACCGGCGCGGGCGCGCTCGAACCGCTGCTGCACGACCCCGCCGTGGCGGACGTCCTGGTCACCGGCCCGGACGCGGTCTGGATCGACCGGGGCGGCGGGCTGGAGCGCACCAGCGTCAGCTTTCCCGACGAGGCGGCCGTGCGCAGGCTCGCCCAGCGGCTGGCACTCGCCGCGGGTAGGCGCCTCGACGACGCGCAGCCGTGGGTCGACGGCAAGCTGCCCGGCCCCGAAGCCGGGATCGGCGCAGGATTCGGGGTCCGGCTGCACGCCGTCCTCGCCCCGGTCGCACACGGCGGCACCTGCCTCTCGCTGCGCGTACTCCGCCCCGCCACCCAGGGCCTCGACGCGCTCCTGCGCGCCGGTGCCGTCGCCCCCGCCGCGGGCGAGCTGCTCACCGCCGTCATCCGCGCCCGCCTCGCCTTCCTGGTCGTCGGCGGCACCGGCGCAGGCAAGACGACGCTGCTCTCCGGCCTGCTCGCCACGGTGCCGCCGAGCGAGCGGATCGTCTGCGTGGAAGACGCCGCCGAGCTCGCGCCGCCGCACCCGCACGTGGTGCGGCTGGTCGCGCGGCCCGCCAATGTCGAGGGCGCCGGTGCGGTGACCGTGCGCGACCTGGTCCGGCAGGCGCTGCGCATGCGGCCGGACCGGATCGTGGTCGGCGAGGTGCGCGGCGCCGAGGTCGTCGACCTCCTGACCGCCCTGAACACCGGGCACGACGGGGGAGCGGGCACCGTGCACGCCAACTCGCCCCGCGAGGTGCCCGCCCGACTCGAGGCGCTCGCCGCACTCGGCGGCATGGGCCGCGCCGCCCTGCACAGCCAGCTCGCCGCCGCCGTCCAGGTGGTCCTGCACGTGCACCGCCGCGCCGACGGGTCGCGCGGGCTGCGCGAAATCGGCGTGCTGCGCCGTGCCGCCGACGGCGAAGTGCGCATCGAGGCGGCGTGGAGTGCCGAAGCGGGCCCGACACCGGGCGCCGCCATCCTCAGCGCGCTGCTGACCGAGCGTGGAGTCACGGGGTGGTGGACATGAGCGCAGGATTCGCCCTCCTCGCACTCGCCATGCTGGTGGTGCCGCCCCCGGTCGCGCGCAGGCGGCTGGCGGCGCTCGGCTTCGGCGGCGCGCCGCGGTCCACCGGCGTTCGGCTCGTGCCGGGCAGGTGGTTCCCCGTCGAATCGGCGGCGTCGCCGCGCACCAGCCGGCGCAGCGAGCGCGGCGGCATCGTCGAGGCAGGCTGCCTGCTTGCCACCGCGGCAGCCGCCCTGCTCGGCATCGGCGCCTGCATCGCCACCGGCATCCTCGCGGGCACCGTCGTGCTCCGCCACCGCCGCTCCCGCGCTGATCGCACGCGGCGAACCGGCTCCGCCGACCTCCTGGACGCGCTCGAGCTGGTCGTCGCGGAGCTCCGGGTCGGTGCCCACCCCGGCGCCGCCGCCGAAACCGTCGCCACCGACGGCCGCGGTGAAGCCGCACGAGCCTTCGCGGTAGCAGCAGGCCGCAGCAGACTCGGCGGCTCCGCCGCGGACGGTCTGGAACACCCGACCTCGCCGCTCGCCCTCGAACTCACCCGCATCGCGACCGCATGGCGAATCGCCGAGCAGCACGGCCTCGCCCTCGGCGAGCTGATCACCGCCGCCCGCATGGACCTCCGATCCCGCCTCCGCTTCCGCGCCCGCACCGAGGCGGCCCTCGCAGGCGCCCGCGCCACCGCCACGGTCCTCGCCGCCCTCCCCGCACTCGGCATCGCCCTCGGCCACCTCATGGGCGCCGCACCCCTCACCGTCCTACTCGGTTCCGGCGCGGGCACGATCCTCCTGCCCCTCGGCGCCGCCTTCGCCTGTGCGGGCCTCCTGTGGACCGACGCCATCACCCGATCGGTGCTCCCATGACCAACACGCTGCTTGTCCTGTCCCTGCTGCCGTCCGCGCCCCTGCTGTCTGCGCCGCTCCTGCCGCCCGGGCCGCCCCTCTCAGCTGCGTCGAACCTGTTGGCCGCGCCGCTTCCGCCGGCCGCGTCGCCTCTGCTCTCTGCGTCGGTCCTGCCGTCCGCGTCGCTCCTGCCTCCCGTGCCGACCTTGCTCCCCGCCCCGCTCCTGATGCTCGCGGTGGCCCTGCTCGCCATACCGCCCCGCGCCCCGGCGCTGCATCGCCTGCGCATCCCCGGCAGTCGACCCCCGGAGCCGAAGGCCGCGCGCACCACCGACCCACTGGCGGGCGCCTCGGTCTTCGACCTACTGGCCGGGTGCCTCCGCGCCGGACTCCCGATGGCGTCCGCGGCCCGCGCGGTCGCACCGACGGCCCCACCGGCAACAGCCGCGGCCCTGCGCCGCGCCGCGGACCTGCTCGGACTCGGCGCGGAGGCAGGCACCGCGTGGCAGCGCGCCGCCACCGAGTGCGCGGGCACCCCCGGCGCCGAGGCGATCGATGCCCTCGCCCGCCTGGCCCGCCGCTCCGCGCGCTCCGGCACCGCACTGGCGACCGCCGTCACCGAACTCGCCGACCAGCGCAGGGCAGCGGTCGAGGACGCGGCCGCGGCGCGCGCCGAGCGCGCGGGCGTCCTGATCGCGGGCCCGCTCGGCCTCTGCTTCCTGCCCGCCTTCCTCTGCCTCGGCATCGTGCCGGTGGTGATCGGGCTGGCCGGCCGGGTCCTCGGGAACGGGCTGCTGTGAAGCGGCACAGGAACGGGCAGGCGCGCGGGGCGCCTGCCGAAGAGGAAGGGGAGAGGAATGACCGCAACGGGGAGGACCACGCTCGGCGCGCGGTTGCGCCACGCACTCGGCGCCGAGGACGGCATGTCCACCGTGGAGTACGCGATCGGCACGATCGCGGCCGCCGCCTTCGGTGCGGTGCTCTACACCGTGGTGACCGGCGACAACATCGTGGACGCGCTCACCGGCATCATCGACCGGGCCCTGCAGACCACGGTCTGACCGCCGCGCTCCGCGGCGACCGCGGTGCCGTGACCGTCGAGTCGGCCATCGCGATCGCGACCCTGGTCGCGGTGGTCGCGCTCTGCCTCGGCGCCCTGCTCGCGGCGTCGGCACAGGTGCGCTGTGTCGACGCCGCCCGTGAAGCCGCCCGCCTCGCGGCCCGCGGCGATCGCCCGCACGCCGAGGCGGCGGCGCGGATGGTGGCGCCGCCGGGCGCCGCCATCACCCTCCGCACCGACGGCGCGCTCGTCGTCGCGCAGGTCACCGCGTCGGTGCCGCTCCTTCCCGGGCTGCAACTCCGGGCCGAGGCCGTCTCGGCGCTCGAACCGGGAGCGGGCTCATGACCGGGCGCGGCAACGTGGGCCCGCGCGGCAGAGGAGGTACAGGAAGCGGCGCGAGCACGGATACCTGCGCAAGCACGCCCAGCGGCGCGAGCACGGCGGGTGCGGGCTCTCGCACGCGTAGCAGTGCAGGTGCGGGTCCCGGCGCGAGTCTGTGCGGCGAGCGCGGGAGCGCGACCGTGACCGCGTGCCTCGCAGTACTCACCCTGCTGGCCGTGACCGCGATGGTCGCGCAACTGGGCGCAGCCGTCGCCGCGAGGCACCGGGTGCAGTCCGCCGCCGACCTGGCTGCGCTGGCCGGAGCCGCCGCGCTCCTGGAGGGCCCGGTGGCAGGCTGCGCGGCTGCGCAGGAGCTCGCGGCGCGAGCGGGTGCCCGGCTGCGCGCGTGCGGCGTCGATCAATGGGATGTGACCGTCGTCGCGGAAGTGCGAATACCGCTAGGTCTGTTCGGTACCCGATTCGCCAGCGCAGCCGCTCGCGCCGGTCCGATGGACAAGATCGAGTGATCACGATGCGCTATTGCGCAAGCCTCGGTATCGTCACCGACGAGTTGAATTAATCGCGATTCTGCGGGAAATGCGAAGCCTCGCACTATTGCGCGGAGAACCAATCGAAACAGAACGAAATAAACCCAGCGGGTGCGATTAGATGACGTGGCAATAGGCTAGTTAACCTGAAATCAATCCTTTTTATTCCTCCGAGCCTCCTCCGGCGCCACCGGGCACCCGCGAGCGACGGGGGCGCCGAGCTTCGACGCAGCGCGGGTGGCGGAGCGGTCACGGTCCGGCGTCACCGCCGTCACGAATCGAGCCCGCACCGGTGATCTCGCGCAATATCGCCTGAAGCAGGCGAGCGGCACCGTCCTTGTCCAGCGGGGAGTTCCCACTGCCACACCGGGGCGACTGCACGCAGGACGGACAGCCGGCGGAGCACTCGCAGGCGGCGATCAGCTCCGCGGTAGCTGTCAGCCAGCGCTCCAGCGCCGCATAGCCGCGCTCGGCGAAGCCTGCGCCACCCGGCTGCCCGTCGTAGACGAAGACCGTCGGCAGCCCGGTGTCCGGATGCTCCGCCACCGAGACCCCGCCGATGTCCCACCGGTCGCAGGTCGCGATGAGCGGCAGCAGGCCGATGGCGGCGTGCTCGGCGGCGTGCAGCGCACCGGGAACATCCACGATCCCCGCCGCGTCCAGCAGTGCGGGGGTCACCGTGTAGAGCACCGCGACCGAGGGGAGGACCTGCTCCGGCATATCCAGTTCGACCAGGTCGAACACGGTTCCATCGGCCAGGGTGCGCAGGTAGCCGACCACCTGCCCGGTCACCCGGACCTCGGCCAGCGCCACCGTCACCCGGCCGGTGACCCGCCGCTCGATGCTGCGCACGATGTCGATCGAGGTCGTCTGCCTGGCGTGCGTGGTCCAGCCGGGATCCTCCGCGCGGACGAAGGCGACCCCCTCGTCCAGGTCGAGCTCCTCGACCTGGAAGGTCTCGCCCTGGTGCAGGTGGACCGCGCCGGGGTGCAGGGTGGCGAGCGCGCGCCCGGCATCGGCGGTGCCGAGCAGCCTGCCGGTCTCGCCGTCCACGATCACCACCGGATCGCCGATGCCGCCGCGCACATCCACCTCGTCGTGCGGCTGGCTGCCCGCGGTGACGTGCCAGCGGGACGGCTCACCCGCGACCCGCCCCGGCCGCAGCCGGATCAGCCCGTCGGCGGCCAGCTCGGCGACGACGGCGCGGGCGCCGAGCGCGTCGATCTCGTTCTCGGTGAGCGGCAGCTCGCACGCCGCGCAGAGCAGGTGCGGGCCGAGTACATAGGGGTTGCGCGGGTCGATGATGGTGGCCTCCACCGGCTTGCGCAGCAGCGCCTCCGGGTGGTGCACGAGGTAGGTGTCGAGCGGATCGTCCCTGGCCACGAGCAGGACCAGCGCTCCTTGGGTGCGCCGCCCCGCGCGCCCGGCCTGCTGCCGGAAGGAGGCGACCGTGCCGGGGAAACCGGACATCACCACGGCATCCAACCCCGCGATGTCCACGCCGAGCTCCAGCGCGTTCGTCGTCGCGACACCGAGCAGCTCGCCCTCCGAGAGCGCCGCCTCCAGCGCCCGCCGATCCTCCGGCAGGTACCCGCCGCGGTAGGCCGCCACCCGCCCGACCAGCTCGGGATCGACCGCGGCGAGCAGCCTGCGCGCCTCCAGCGCGGTGGCCTCCGCACCCCGCCGGGAGCGCACGAAGGTCAGCGTGCGGGCGCCCTCCAGTACCAGGTCGGCGAGGAATCGGCCCGCCTCCGCGGTCGCCGAGCGCCGCACCGGCGCCCCGTTCTCCCCGGTCACGCCGCTGAGCAGCGGCGGCTCCCAAAGCGCGACGGTGCGCGGGCCGCTGGGCGAGCCGTCCTCCTGCACCGCCGCGCACGGCCGCCCGATCAGCCGGGATGCCGCCGCTCCCGGGTCGGCGGCGGTGGCCGAGCAGAGCACGAAGACCGGGTCGGCGCCGTACCGCGCGGCCAGCCTGCGCAACCGGCGCAGCACCAGCGCCACGTGCGACCCGAAGACTCCACGGTAGGCGTGGCATTCGTCGACCACCACGTAGCGCAGCCTGCGCAGCAGCCTGGCCCAGCGGGCGTGCGAGCGCAGCACGCTGAGGTGCAGCATGTCCGGGTTGGTGAAGACCCACCGGGCATTGGCCCGCACCCACTGCCTGACCTCGGGCGAGGTATCGCCGTCGTAGGTCGCCGGGTGCACCTCGCGCAGCGCCCCGGTGTGCGTGAGCCCGCCCGCCGCGCGCAGCTGGTCCGCGCCGAGTGCCTTCGTCGGCGCCAGGTACAGCGCGGTGGCCTGCGGGTCGGCGTGCAGCGCGCTCAGCACCGGCAATTGGTAGGCCAGCGATTTGCCGGAGGCGGTCCCGGTCGCCAGCACCACGTCCGTGCCCGCGAAGGCCAATTCGGCCGCGCGGCGCTGGTGGCTCCACGGCTGCGGCACCCCGCTCTCTCGAAAAGCGGCGATGACCTCGGGCGGAGCCCACCCCGGCCAGGAATCCGGCGCGGCCGCGCGCGAGGGCAACTCGACGACGTGTGTCAACTGCCCGGCATTTTCTGGACCATCGACCAGAACACGGTTCAGCAACGATCGACCATAGGAAAGCGGGGAATCCGACACCGCGGAACGCGCGGTCGCATCGCTACTCACGCGTAACCGCGCCATCCGGCCATCGGCGCTGTGAACAGTGTGTGTCGGCGGCCCGCTCCGGCTGTATTCGATACCAAAGAGCGATCTGCATCACAGCCGGTTTGCTGTACTCGGACTTGGTTATCGCGGGGCAAACCAACCTGAAGTTTGGATTCCACCAATGGGTTCCTCACCTGCGCATTCGCAAGATCAAGTTTTTTGCAAATTGTCGGTAACTCGGCTGTTGAATTTGCGGGAGACATGGTTCACTGGTTCCTGGTCGCAAGCTTCTGTGTTCGAGGGACGGATCCAAAGTCCAAACCGTCAGCAGGATCGAGTTGCGAACGGTGTGCTCGGGCTTTCCTGCAGGGGGAAACCAACAGTACAGCGGTCGGAACGGGCCCGGTGGACGAACTCGATCGTTCGCCGTTCCGGTAAGAAAGAGAAGGAACAGAATGGCACAGGGAACTGTGAAGTGGTTCAACGCGGAGAAGGGGTTCGGCTTCATCGCGCCCGAGGACGGCTCCGCTGACGTCTTCGTCCACTACTCCGAGATCCAGGGCGCGGGCTTCCGCACCCTCGAGGAGAACCAGAAGGTCGAATTCGAGGTCGGTCAGGGCACCAAGGGCCCGCAGGCCACCGGAGTGCGCGCGCTCAGCTGAGCCACGCATCAGCGTTCGTCCCTCACCACCGGCTTCGGAGGTGAGGGACGAAGCTGTTTCAGGGGGAGGTTCGGGTCCGTCGCGGACCCTGCTCAGGGGGGTGCCCGTGCGGCCGGTGGGCCCGGCGCGCAAGCATCGCGCTCGCGGTTCGGTGCATACTGAACCGCTGAGAGGTCGTACGCTCGGTATTTCCGCCGCGCTCGCGGTATGCAGGCCGGGGGTATAAACGTCTCTGGTGGCGACGGTCGTCCCGCGCCGCCCACTGCAGCCGCGCCGGGCGCACACGCGCCGTGCGGGTAGATACGAAAGGTTGTGGAGTCGCCGGTGGCAACACGAGACCGCGGTACAGCCGACCAGGGCCGGCCCCTGCGTCGTCTCGTGATCGTGGAGTCCCCGACCAAGGCCAGGAAGATCGCCCCTTACCTGGGCCGCAACTACACCGTGGAGGCCTCGGTCGGCCACATCAGGGATCTGCCGCGCGGCGCCGCCGACGTGCCCGCCAAGTACAAGGGGCAGCCGTGGGCGCGGCTCGGCGTCGACGTCGACAACGACTTCGAGCCCATCTACGTGGTGAGCCCGGACAAGAAGTCCAAGGTCACCGAGCTCAAGAGCCTGCTCAAGGACGCCGACGAGCTCTACCTCGCCACCGACCCGGACCGCGAGGGCGAGGCCATCGCCTGGCACCTGCTCGAAACGCTCAAGCCGAAGATCCCGGTTCGCCGGATGGTGTTCCACGAGATCACCGAACCGGCCATCCGCGCCGCCGCCGCCGACACCCGCGACCTGGACAGCGACCTGGTGGACGCGCAGGAGACCAGGCGCATCCTGGACCGGCTGTACGGCTACGAGGTCAGCCCGGTGCTGTGGAAGAAGGTCATGCCGCGGCTCTCCGCGGGCCGGGTGCAGTCGGTGGCCACCAGGGTCATCGTGCGCCGCGAGCGCGAGCGGATGGCGTTCCGCTCGGCCGAGTACTGGGACATCGCCGCCAAGCTGGACGCGGGCGAGCAGGAGGCCGCGAGCAACCCGCGGGTCTTCGGCGCCAGGCTGGTCAGCGTGGACGGCGCGCGGGTCGCCGCGGGCCGCGACTTCGACTCCACCGGCGCGCTCAAGTCCGCCTCCGGCGTCGTGGTGCTGGACGAGGCGCACGCGCGCAGGCTCGCCGAGGCGCTGGACGGCGTCGACCTGGCGGTCAGCTCGGTCGAGTCCAAGCCGTACACGCGCAAGCCGTACCCGCCGTTCATGACCTCGACGCTGCAGCAGGAGGCCGGGCGCAAGCTGCGCTTCACCTCCGAGCGCACCATGCGGGTGGCGCAGCGGCTGTACGAGAACGGCTACATCACCTACATGCGCACCGACTCCACGACGCTGTCGGAGTCGGCCATCGCCGCCGCGCGCTCGCAGGCCACCCAGCTCTACGGCGCCGAGTACGTGCACCCGACCCCGCGGCAGTTCACCCGCAAGGTGAAGAACGCCCAGGAGGCGCACGAGGCGATCCGCCCCGCGGGCGACACCTTCGCCACCCCCGGCCAGCTGCACTCCCGGCTGGACACCGACGAGTTCCGGCTCTACGAGCTGATCTGGCAGCGCACCGTCGCCTCGCAGATGGCCGATGCCAAGGGCACCACGCTGACGGTCCGGGTCACCGGGCGGGCCGGGACCGGCGAAGAGTGCGTCTTCTCCACCTCCGGCCGCACCATCACCTTCGCGGGCTTCCTCAAGGCCTACGTGGAGAGCGTGGACGAGGAGGCGGGCGGCCAGTCCGACGACGCCGAGTCCAGGCTGCCCGCGCTCACCGAGGGCCAGGCCGTCACGGCGATCGAGCTGAACCCGGACGGGCACAGCACCAACCCGCCCGCCCGCTACACCGAGGCCTCGCTGATCAAGACGCTCGAGGAGCTGGGCATCGGCAGGCCGTCGACCTACTCCTCGATCATCAAGACCATCCTGGACCGCGGCTACGTCTACAAGCGGGGCAGCGCGCTGGTCCCGTCCTGGGTGGCGTTCGCGGTGGTCGGGCTGCTGGAGGCGCACTTCGGCAGGCTGGTCGACTTCGACTTCACCGCCGCCATGGAGGACGACCTGGACGCCATCGCCGGCGGCAGGGAGCGCCGCGGCGACTGGCTCTCCGGCTTCTACTTCGGCGGCCAGACCGGCGCCGAGGGCTCGGTGGCGCGCTCCGGCGGGCTGAAAGCCATGGTCGGCGACCGGCTGGACGACATCGACGCCCGCGAGGTCAACTCGATCGTCCTGTTCACCGACGCCGAGGACCGGGACGTCGTGGTCCGGGTGGGCCGCTTCGGCCCGTACCTGGAGCGGCTGGTCACCGACCCGGACGACCCCGAGGGCGACCCGGTCTCGCAGCGCGCCAACCTGCCCGACGACCTGCCGCCGGACGAGCTCACCCCCGAGGTCGCCGAGAAGCTCTTCTCGACCCCGCAGGAGGGCCGCTCGCTCGGCACCGACCCGGAGTCCGGGCACGAGATCGTGGCGAAGGAGGGCCGGTTCGGCCCGTACGTCACCGAGGTGCTGCCCGCCCCGGAGAAGACCGAGGCCGCGAAGACGACGAAGAAGCCTGCGGCGGCCAAGCCGCGCACCGGCTCGCTCTTCAAGTCCATGGACCTCGCGACCGTCACCCTGGAGGAGGCGCTGCAGCTGCTCTCGCTGCCCCGGGTGGTCGGCAAGGACCCCGCCACCGGCGACGAGATCACCGCGCAGAACGGCCGCTACGGGCCGTACCTGAAGAAGGGCACCGACTCCCGCTCGCTCGCCGACGAGAGCCAGATCTTCACCGTCACGCTGGAGGACGCGCTCAAGATCTACGCCGAGCCCAAGCGCCGCGGCAGGCAGGCCGCTGCCGCCCCGCCGCTACGCGAACTCGGCGCCGACCCGGTGACCGAGAAGCCCATGGTGATCAAGGACGGCCGCTTCGGCCCCTACGTCACCGACGGCGAGACCAATGCCAGCCTGCGCAAGGGCGACGAGGTCGAGAGCATCACCGACGAGCGCGCCGCCGAGCTGCTCGCCGAGCGGCGGGCGCGCGGGCCGGTGAAGAAGGTCGCCAAGAAGACCGCGAAGAAGGCGGCCGCCAAGAAGACTCCGGCCAAGAAGACGGCCACCAAGACCGCGGCCACCAAGACGGCCACCGCCAAAGCGGCCGTCAAGAAGGCGCCGGCCAAGAAGGCGCCCGCGAAGAAGGCGGCGGCGCGCAGCACCAGCGAGTAGGCGCTCGGCCTCGAGTTCGTCGCTCGAGGCTGGTGCGCCGTTCCGCGCGGCAGGCAGCCGTGCGCCCACCGGGCGGGTCCGCGCGGCCGGGTGGCGCAGCGCCGTCGGTGGGCACGGCTAGGGTGGTCGCCGTGGCGGGAGTCTTCGATCGATTGGTCGGTCAGGGAGCGGTCGAGGCCGAGCTGACCGCCGCCGCGACCGCCGCCCGCGAGGGCAGGATGTCCGGCGCCATGACGCACTCGTGGCTGTTCACCGGCCCGCCCGGGTCAGGGCGGTCGGTGGCCGCGGTGTGCTTCGCGGCCGCACTGCAGTGCACGACGCCGGGGGTGGTCGGCTGCGGCCACTGCCAGGCGTGCACCACCGTGCTTGCGGGCACGCACTGCGACGTGCGCCGGATCGTGCCCGAGGGACTCAGCATCAGCGTCAAGGAGATGCGCGACATCGTGCAGATCGCCGCCCGCAGGCCGAGCACCGGCCGCTGGCAGGTGGTCGTCGTCGAGGACGCCGACCGGCTCACAGAGGGCGCCGCCAACGCCCTGCTCAAAGCGGTCGAGGAGCCCCCGGACCGCACCGTCTTCCTGCTCTGCGCCCCCACCGTCGACCCCGAGGACATCGCCATCACGCTGCGCTCCCGGTGCCGACACGTCCACCTGGTCACCCCGTCCGTCCCCGCCATCGCCCAGGTGCTGAAGGAGCGTGACGGCCTCCCCGCCGACGCCGCCGACTGGGCCGCCTCGGTCAGCGGCGGCCACGTCGGCCGCGCCCGCAGGCTCGCCACCGACCCCGACGCCCGCGCCCGCCGCAAGAAGTCACTCGCCCTGGTCGGCGCCGTCGGCCGCGGCAACGGCTACACCGCCGCCGACGAACTGGTCAAAGCCGCCGAGGACGAGGCCAAGGAGATGAGCGCCGACCGCGACGAACAGGAGCGCGAGGAGCTCGCCACCGCCCTCGGCGCAGGCGGCACCGGCAAGGGCGCGGCAGGCGCCACCCGCGGCTCCGCGGGCGTCCTCAAGGACCTCGAGCGTAGACAGAAATCCCGCGCCACCCGCACCGGCCGCGATGCCCTCGACCGCACCCTGATCGACATCGCGGGCGTCTACCGCGACGCCATCGCCGTCCGCTTCGGCGCCGTCCGCACCGGCGTCCCGCTCACCCACCCCGACCTCAGCGACCCCATCCACGACCTCGCCGACCGCGTCTCCCCCGAGGGCCTGCTCCGCTCCGTCGAAGCCGTCCTCGCCTGCCGCGAAGCCCTCGACCTGAACGTCAAACCCCGCTTCGCCGTCGCCGCCATGGTCGCCGCGCTCATCGCCGCCCAGACGAAATGACCACCTGTTTTCGCGATCCCGGCCGGGGACGATAGACTTCCCTGGCCGAGAGGCACGCCGCCTTAGCTCAGTCGGTAGAGCGCTTCACTCGTAATGAAAAGGTCGGGGGTTCGATTCCCCCAGGCGGCTCCATTATCTCCCTTGCTACCGCTCGACGGGTTCAGTCGAGCGAGTCGAGAAGGTCGTGAACGCGGGCGGTGATGTCGTCGCGGATCAGGCGCATGCGCTCGATGCCTTCGATGCCGCGTTCGGAGGGTTCGTCGGTGTCCCAGCGCTCGACCGTGGTGCCGGGTGGCGGATCGATGTGAGCTTCGCGCCCGAGGACGATGATGAGGTCGGCGTGCGCGGCGGTGCCGAGGTCGATCGGTTTGGGATATTCGCCGTCGAGGTCGATGCCGACTTCTTCGAGGACCTGCACGGAGATGGGGTTCAGGACAGTGCCGGGGTCGGTGCCTGCCGAGGCGACGCGGATGCGTCCGGCGGCGCCCCGGCGGGCCAGCGCGGCGGCCATCTGGGACTTCCCGCTGTTGCGCACGCATACGAACAGCACCGACGGTGTCGTGACGGTCATGACGGAACTCGCTCGGTAGCACCGTTCTGCGAGGCGAAGCGGTTCCGGAGGGCGAGCGAGACGTAGACGAGCGCGACGAGGGCGGGGACTTCGATGAGCGGGCCGACGACGCCGGCGAGCGCTTGGCCTGAGGTCGCGCCGTAGGTCGCGATGGCGACGGCGATGGCGAGTTCGAAGTTGTTGCCCGCGGCGGTGAAGGCCAGCGTGGTGGTACGGGCGTAGCCGAGTCCGAGTACGGCGCCGAGTGCGTAGCCACCGCCCCACATGATCGCGAAGTAGGCCAGCAGCGGGATCGCGATGCGAACGACGTCGAGGGGGCGGGCGGTGATCTGTGCGCCTTGCAGGGCGAACAGGATGACGATCGTGAACAGCAGGCCGTAGAGCGCCCACGGGCCCAGCTTGGGGAGCAAGCGGGTCTCGTACCAGTCGCGGCCCTTGGCGCGTTCGCCGAGGCGGCGGGTGAGGTAGCCCGCGAGGAGGGGGATGCCGAGGAAGATGAGCACCGATTTCGCGATCTGCCACGGTGAGGCGTCGATTCCGGTTTGTTCGAGGCCGAGCCGGCCGGGCAGGACCGAGAGGTAGAACCAGCCGAGGGCCGCGAACATCACGACCTGGAACATCGAATTCAGGGCGACGAGCACGGCGGCGGCTTCGCGGTCGCCGCAGGCGAGGTCGTTCCAGATGATGACCATGGCGATGCAGCGGGCGAGCCCGACGATGATCAGCCCGGTCCGGTACTCGGGCAGGTCGGGCAGGAAGATCCAGGCCAGGGCGAACATCAGGGCGGGGCCGAGTAGCCAGTTCAGGGCCAGCGAGGCGGCGAGGAGGCGGCGGTCGCCGGTGACGGTGTCGAGGCGGTCGTAGCGGACCTTGGCCAGTACCGGGTACATCATGATCAGCAGCCCGGCCGCGATGGGCAGGGAGATGCCGTCGATCTCGATCGCGCCGAGTGCATCGCCGAGGCCGGAGACCCAGCGGCCCAGCAGCAGCCCGGCCACCATGGCGGCGCCGATCCACAGCGGCAGGAACCGGTCCAACCGCGACAGCCGCCCCACGACCGCGTGCTGCTCGGTGCCGGTGCTCATGCCGGGACCTCGATTCCGGCCTCGGTCAGCAGCAGCTCGGCGACCCCGGTCAGCGCGGCGGGGACCAGGCGGTAGTAGACCCACGAGGCGCGGCGCTCGCTGACCAGCAGCCCGGCCGAGCGCAGCACCTTGAGGTGGTGCGAGATCGTCGGCTGGGCCAGCTCCAGCCCCGCCGAGACCTCGCACACGCACGCCTCCTGGCCTGCCCTGACGGCGATTGCGCTCAGCAGCCGCAGCCGGACCGGGTCGGCCAGCGCCTTGAAGACCACCGCCGCCGAGCCCGCCGCGTCCGCTGACAACGGAGAACGGGTCACGGGTGCCGACTCGCACCCCGTGCTGAACGGCACCGGCCCCGGACCGGATTGATTCGACATGTATCGATATTGATCGATATCGAATCAGAGGGGCAAGTCGGGGCCGGAATGCCGCCGATGGGCCGGGCGTCAGCAGCAGGAGGCGCCGGAGGCGACTGCCTCCGCCTTGGCATCGCTGCCGCAGCAGGCACCCTCGGCGTCCGCTTCTGCGCGGGTGCCGCAGCACACCGCTACCGCGTCGGTCGAGGGCGGTGTGTCGGCGCCGAAGTGCTCGGTGTCGGCGAGCACGGTGTAGACCTCCCACCGCTCGGCGTTCGGGCCGGTCACCCACACCTTGTCCTGGGTGGCGAAGCAGCAGGTGGCCGCGATCTGCTCCTCGGTGAACAGCCCCGCCCCGGAGAGCCGGGCGATCTCGGCATGCACCTGCTCGGAGGACTCGACCTCGACCCCGAGATGGTTGAGCTGCCCGCCCTGGCCGGGGTTCTCGATGAGGACCAGCTTCAACGGCGGGTCCGCCACGGCGAAGTTGGCGTAGCCGGGCTTGCGCTTGGCCGGGCCGGTGCCGAACAGGGTGGAGTAGAAACCGATCGCGGTGTCGAGGTCGTCGACGTTCAGGGCGAGTTGGATACGGGACATGGCCGCCACCTCCGTGAGGTTGTGTGATGTATGTCGAAGAACTTGCGGGGTCGAGTCTGCGCGAAGAGTTCGACATATGTCAAGAAGGTGGGTAGGCTTCGGATATGCCCAAGACGCTGCCCGTGATCGACACGACCGCCCCGGTCTGCTGCGCCCCGGTCGCCGCCGCCCCGGTCGATGAGGACACCGCGCTGGCGATCGCGCTGCGGCTCAAGGCCATCGCCGACCCGGTGCGGGTGCGGCTGCTGTCCATCCTGCTCAGCGACCCGGAGGGGGAGCGCAACAGCGGCGAACTCGCCGAAGCTGTCGCCCTGGGCGAGTCCACCGTCTCCCACCACCTCACCCAACTCCGCAAAGCCGGGCTGATCGTCTCCGAACGCCGGGGTATGAACACCTATCACCAAGCCCGCCGCGAAGCCCTGTCCGCGCTGTGTGTGGTACTCGACCCCAACTGCTGCCGCTGAAAGGTTGCGCACTTCTACAGCGGGTTGTCCGATCGGCATTCCCCGTTCCAGCACCTCAGCGACATTGTGGACAGCGTGCTGCGCTCCGGCCGCGATCAGGATTTGGCAGTGACGATGTCGATGCACGACCTGATCGTCACGGCCCGGCCGGTGTCCGAAGCGCCGATCGAGGAGGTCGTCGTCCGTGCGCCGGGATCGCTGGTCCCGGTGGCCGACGGCACCGTGGTCATCGAGCGCTTCTCGGATGTCCATCCCGGCCAGGTCATCGGCCCGGTCGATGCGGCTGTCCCACTGTTCTGGCAGTCCGTCGCTACGGTATTCGGCATCACGCGGCCCTCGACCGACTAGGTTGATCGCCTCGATCAGCCGCTCTGCAGGCACTCAACCTTCCAGCGCGGCGCCCAGCGGAATCGCGGGTGCCAGCACTGCGACCGAGGCGCCGCAGAATGCGCACAGGTAGGTCTCCACCCTGCGATTCTCCCGCAGGGACGAATTCGGCCCGGTCGCGGACGGCCGGGCCGACATCGTTCCTGAGATCAGGTGGTGAGCACCGACGCCGCCGCGGTGCCGGGCGCGCCGTAGACCTGCGCGAACCCCACCTTCGGGTTCCCGGGCACCTGCCGCTCCCCTGCGGTTCCGCGCAACTGCTGCACGATTTCGTACACCTGCCGAATCCCGGACGCCCCGATCGGCTCGCCGTTGGCGATCAACCCCCCGTCGGTGTTGACCGGCAACCGGCCGCCGATCTCCGTCGCCCCCTCGGCGAGCAGCTTCTCCTGCTCCCCGTCCTTGCAGAACCCGTTCTCCGCCATGTGGATGACTTCGGCACCGGCGTCGGTGTCCTGCAACTGGATAACGTCCACATCTTCCGGCCCGATACCGGCCGTCTCGAAGGCGGCGCGGGAGGCGTAGACGGTGGGCGAGACGTCCTCGTCGATGGCGGCCCAGGTGCTGTGCACCTCGTACGCGCCGTAGCGGCGGGTACGGATCGCACTGCTGCGCAGGTAGATCGGCTTGGTGGTGTAGCGGGCGGCGAGGTCGCCGCGGCACATGATCACCGCCGCGGCGCCTTCGTCGGGGGAGCAGAACATGTACTGCGTCAACGGGTAGTTGAGCATGGTCGAGTTCAGGATCTCGTCCTCGGAGATCGGCTTGCGCCGGAAGGCATTGGGGTTGAGCGCCCCGTTGCGGAAGTTCTTGGCGGCGACCATCGCGAGCGTGCGCTGCGAGATGCCGTGCTCGTGGATGTAGCGGTTCGCCTTGATGCCGAAGAACTGGGTGGTGACGAACTGGCCGTTCTCCGCGTACCAGGAGGGGAGGCCGAGCTTCGCCGGGTCGTCGGTGAAGGCGCCGCGCGGGTGCTTGTCCATGCCGACGGCGATGCCGATGTCGTAGCGGCCGGAGCGGATGGCCTCCGCGGTCTGCTCGATGGAGCTCGCGGCGGTGGCGCAGGCGTTGAAGACGTTGGTGAAGGGAATGCCGGTGAGGCCGACCAGGCGGGTGACGGCGTCGGGGTTGCTCACCTCGTAGCTGCCGCCGAAGCCGAACTGGATGTCCTTCCACTGCACCCCGGCGTCGGCGAGCGCGAGCTGGATGGCCTCGGCGCCGAGTTCGATGGCGGTCTTGGGGAAGCGGCCGAACGGGTGCAGCCCCACGCCAATGATGGCGACGTCGTTCATTGTCGATCTCCTCACTGAACCGGCTGGAAGGCGCAGGTCATGACTTCTTCACCGGCGTCGTCGGTGTACAGCGGCACGAAGGTGAGCTCGACGTCCATGCCGAAGCGCAGCACCTCGGGGTCGGACTCGGTGAGCCTGGTCTCCACCCGCACGTCGTCGCCGAGCTGGACCAGGCCGACGCCGAAGGGCTGGAAGTTGTCGGCGTTCTCCTTGCCCGCGTAGGGCAGCTTCGGCACGAAGCCCTGGGTGGTCCAGGCGATCAGGGTGCCGGTGCGGGGCAGCAGCAGGTCGGCCATGTCCGGGCCGCTGCACCGGGGGCAGCGCGACTGCCGCGGCCAGGTGGTGGCGGCGCAGGCGGCGCACCGGCTACCGATCAGCTGCGGGTTGTCCTCGGGCCAGGTCGAGACCTCTGCCGCAAGCGCTTTGGCCATCAGTAGTCCTCTCCGTGAGAATTACATTCTCATTTCTGAGCTACAGATTTTCATGACGGCAGGGCGCAGTCAACCTTGCGGTGTATCGACGCAGGTGAAAGGTGTGCTGTAGGAGAATTAGGTTCTCAGCGGGCGCAGCAGAAGGGGTTGTCGCAGGGCTGCCCGATCTCGCTGCCGTAGACGGCGAACGGGCGGACCGGGGTGAGCGCGGCGCGAATCGACCGGCGACCGAGCCGGCGCAGGCCGGTGCGGAGCCCGGTCCACGCCTCGGGGGCATCGCTGAAATCGAACCGGACCTGCCCGTCCACGAAGAGCGTGTACATCTCGTGGTCGGGGAAGGGGTTCTGGCGCACGACCCACCAGCGGCCGTCCACCTCGGCGGCCGCGGGGAAGCGGTGGTCGCCGGTGCGGCCCCAGCGGACCGCCACCTCGGCTTCAGGGAAGGGATCGGTCACTCGGGTTCCTTCGGTCTCGGTGCTTGCCATCAGTTCTACCGGCTTGAGCGGGCCATCGGTGTACGCCAACGTTCTTCTATGGGAAGCGTAGTCAGCGTGTGGGACCTCGATGCCGACCTCGGGCAGCTGGAGGCCTTCGAAACCGCGTGGAAAGCGCAGGTCGAGAAGCTGTCGTGGGCGGCGGACACGATGACGCGCGCGGCCGGGCGGGTGATCGGCGGGGGCGAGTGGGACAGTCCGGCGGCGGATCGGTACGACGCGCACCGGCGGAAGCTGGTGGCCGATCTGGACGACTGCGCGGAGACGGCGGGTGCGGTGGCCGGGGCGCTCCGGGGCTGCATCGACGTGCTGCGGTTCAACCAGGGGTTGCTGGACGACGCGCGCGCCGCGGTCGCGAGCCGGGTCCGGTGCACGGTGACCGGGGTCGACGGGCGGGTCGACCTCTTCCCGGAGGACGACGAGCAGGTGGAGTTGGCCAACGGGTTGGTGAGCACCTACACCCAGATCCGCTCCAGGGTGGACGGGAAGCTGGACGGGTCGATCGCGGTGTTGCGGTCCGCGATGGACAAGCTGGATGGCTGGTCCGACGCGTGGTCGGGGCGCACCCTGCGGATGCTGAACTACAACATTCAGCAGGGCGGGGGAGGGAACCGGATGCCGCTTCCGCCGGCTTTCCGATACGACGACATCCGGGGGCTGGCGCAGCGGCTCCAGATCGGCGACATCGATATCGCCACGCTGCAGGAGGTCTTCCGCGACGACGCGCAGGTTCTCCAGAACGAGTTGAACGCGCACGCTGCCCCGGGCGAGAAGTGGGAGGTGAATTTCGGGCAGGGCTCGAACAAGGCGAATCTGGAGGGGCCGTGGAAGACGAACGACTTCGGCAATGTCGTCGTCGTGCGCACCAGGGACGGCGTCTCGGCCACCGGCACCTCCGTCACCGACCTCGGCCCCGGCGACGAGGGGCGCTCGGTCATCGAGGTCGAGGTCGAGCTCGAATAGCCCCGGTCACCAGGCGGGCAGCGTCACGTCGGCCCGCTGCCCGTCGTGGTCGGAGAAATCTCGATCCCAGCGCTCCGCGTCGGAGGTGGCCACTCCGCGCGGCATCACGTAGTCGATGGGCAGATTGCTCGCCGAGGTGCCGCCCTGCCCGTCCGCGATGCGCCCGGCGTCCGGGTCGAAGCCCTGCGCGGTGAAGCCGTCGATGGCGTGCGCTCCGGGGTAATCCCGATCCCGATTCGTGTTGAAATCACCGTTGACCAGGGTATTGCCTTGATCCGGGCCGCCGGCCAGGTCGATCAGGGTATTGATCTGGCCGACCTGATCCTGCTCGTGGCCGTCGCTGTCAACGGTCAGGTGGGTGCTCAGCACCCGCAGCCCGTTCCGATTCTGCGCCAGCAGGTTCTCGGCATTGTCCGCGTCCATCGTGCGGTAGAGCAGGATGGCGAGCTCCAGGCGCTCACCGTCCGCGTCGACCGTTCTCGCGAAGGCCCCGAGCGCCTGCTCACCGGAGCCGTAGGTGGACGCGTGCGTGCTGACCAGCGTCTTTCCTGCCGCCGTATTGCCGAACGGGTTCCGATTGCCGACCGGGATCTCCGCCACCGGGAACGGCCCGCCATTGCCGACGCTGATCCTCCGCGGCATGGCGGTCCGCCCACCGCCGAACAACTGCACCCCGTGGTCGAGCGAACTCTGCGCCCGCCGTACCTCGCTCAGCAGCCGCTGCAACTCACCGATCTCGACCTTCATCCATCGAGGCTAGCTCCGGGCGAGCCCCCTGTAAGCCCGTAATTCATTGGGCTGGAACGAGAATCAGCCGGCTACCGCCGCGACCCCGCGAGAGGCCCCCGCCATCCGCGCGATCTCGGCATTGAACCGCTCGGCCTCCTCGACATTGCCGAGGTGCCCGGTCGGCCACACCTGGTAGTCGACCGTCCCGCCCGCCTCGACGATGTGCTGCACGATCGGCCGGGAGAGCCGCTCGGGGAGCAGCTTGTCGTGCTCGCCCGCGATCACCGTGGTCGGCACCGCGGCCAGGTGCGCGGCGGCCTCGCCGAGGTCGAGCTCGGCGAGCGCGGCGGCGTGCAGGCCGCGGGAGAGCGGGCGGCAGGAGCGGACGACGCCGAGCGCGAAGGAGACCTGCTCGTCGGTGGCCTTGCTCGTCATGACCCGGTGCTTGAGCGCGAGCCCGACCGGCCAGACGTCTGGTACCGGGAGCGGGGCGAAGAGCAGCGCCTCGGCGACGAACATGGGCATCCGGACGGCGGCGCCGAGCAGGGTGAGCGGGTTGCCGCCCACCGAGAGCTGCTTGTTCAGCAGCGGAAGCAGGTCCGTTTCGTTCTTGATGTCCCTGGACGCGGTGTTGGCCAGGATGACGCCCGCCGCGCGGCGCGCGACCTGCTCGGGGTAGCGCTGGGCCCAGGCCTGGATGGTGATGCCGCCCATGCTGTGCCCGACCAGGAGCGCCTTCTGGCCCGGCCGCAGCGTCGCGTCGAGCACGGTGGCGAGGTCGTCGGCGAGGGTCTCGCCGCTGGGGGCGATCCGGCCGAGGCCGCTGTCGCCGTGGCCGCGCTGGTCGTAGGAGATCACCCGGTAGTTCTCGGCGAAGGCGTTGATCTGCGGGTTCCAGTACTCGATGCAGCAGCTCCAGCCGTGGATGAGCACGATGGCGTCGGCATCGGCGGGGCCGTAGGCGTGGACGCGGAGCTTGGCGCCGTCGACCGTGGTGACCGGGAAGTCGTCCGGCTCGACCGTCGGCCGGTTCAGGGAGGCGGAGCCGTAGGTGCGCGAGCGCAGCGCGGCGCGGTAGGCGGCGGTGAAGGGTTCGGATCCGCGGAGCCCGGCGACCGTCCGCATCGACTTGACCAGCATGCGAGCACACTCCTTTGTGTCTACCGCCACACCATACGCTGCAAGCAGGGTGCTTGCCAGAGCAAGCGCTCCACGCGGGAAATCCTTGCTCGTGCAGCGTTTATACCCGGAATTCAGAGCCCTGAACGTGTTTTGGACGCTGGATATATTGCGCACGATTGAAGCAGGCCTTTTGTGAGGTTCGGCCAAAACCGTCGGGCCGTTACGGTGCCGGGCCGCCGGGTACCCGGTGCGCTACCGTTGGGCGCTGTGACTACCGCTACCCGCAGCAGGCTCGGAGTGGTCGCGCCGCTGGCCGTCGCGGGCGCCGGGATCGGCGTCGCCGTGCTGCTGCACCTGCGCGATCCGCACGTCGAGGGCTCCTACGGGATCTGCCCGGTCTACGCGCTCACCGGGTGGTATTGCCCGGGCTGCGGCGGGCTGCGCGGCACGCACCTGCTCACCGAGGGCGACGTGGTCGGTTCGCTGCAGAGCAATTTTCTGGTGCTGCCGCTGGTGCTGGCCTTCGTGCTGTGGGTGGCCGACTGGACCCGCCGGGCCTGGCGCGGCGATGCGGTGCGGCTGCCCCGGCTGGAGAAGTGGATGCTCTGGGCATTCCTCGGGTTGCTCACGGTTTACACGGTGCTGCGCAACTCGCCGTGGGGCGGCTGGCTCGCCCCCGTCTAGATTCGCGGCGGCCCTCCCGGGGAAGGCCCCCGGTATGAGTGACACGCTGAAATCCCGGATCCGGGAGAAGTTGGAGCGCCAGCTCGCGGAGGACGGCACCCCTTCTCCCGAGCACGACGACACCAGGCAGAACGCGGTGCGCACCGATCTCATCGACCTCGACGCGGTGGCCGACGACGATCCGCTGATCGAGGAGCTGGCGGCCCGCTACCTGGCGCCCTGAACCCCGCCGAGCGGCGGTAGCTGCGGCAGCGCCGCGCTGTGCAGCCAGGCGTCCCAGAGCGGGCGCAGCGGGAGCGTGGTGAAGTGTCCGGCCAGGTCGGTGAAGTCCTCGGTGATCACCGAGGAGTGCCGGTAGCGGGCGGTCCACTCGCGCAGCAGCGCGAAGAAGGCGCGGTCGCCGAGTTCGAGGCGCAGCGCGTGCAGGGCGAGCGCGCCGCGCTTGTAGACCCGGTCGTCGAACATCCTGGCCGCGCCGGGGTCGCCGACCACGATGTCCTGCGGCTGCCTGGCCAGGTTGTGCCGCGCGGCGCGGGCCATCCGGTCGGCGCCGGGCCCGCCGGACTCCTCGGACCAGAGCCACTCGGCGTAGCAGGCGAAGCCCTCGTGCAGCCAGATGTCGCGCCACTGCCGGATGGTGACGCTGTTGCCGAACCACTGGTGCGCGAGTTCGTGCGCGACCAGCCGCTCGGCGGTGCGCCTGCCGTCGCAGTGGTTGGCGCCGAAGATCGAGATGCCCTGCGCCTCGATCGGGATCTCCAGTTCGTCGTCGGTGACCACGACGGTGTAGCCGGCGAAGGGGTAGGGGCCGAAGCGGTCGGTGAAGAGCCGCATCATCTGCGGCTGCCTGGCGAAGTCGTGCTCGAAGGCGGCGCGCAGCCGGGTCGGCACGACGGCGTCCATCGGCACCGGCGCGTGCGCGGGGCCGATCCGGTGCCTGCGGTAGTGGCCGATCTGGATGGTGGCGAGGTAGCAGGCCATCGGCTCGGGCTGCTCGTAGACCCAGGTGGTCTGGCTGGCCTTGGTCTGCTTGCGGACCAGGGTGCCGTTGGCGAGCGCGTAGTACGGCGAGTCGGTGGTGACCGCGATGCGGTAGCTGGCCTTGGAGCTGGGGTGGTCGTCGCAGGGGAACCAGGAGGCGGCGCCGTTCGGCTGGCTGGCGACCAGCGAGCCCTCGGTCAGCTCCTCCCAGCCGACCTCGCCCCACGGCCCGCGCACCGGCCGCGGCACCCCGCCGTACTGCACGACGAAGGAGAGCACGCCGCCCGCCGGGATCCGCTGCTGCGGGGTGACCACGAGTTTGTGGTGCTGGTGCACGTAGCGCGCGGCCTTGGCGCCGTTGACGAAGACCTTGGTCACCCGCATGGCCTGCGAGAGGTCGAGCGCGAAGCGGTCGCGGACCTCGGTGGTGACGGCGGTGATCACGGCCCGGCCGGTGAGCCGGTTGCCCGCGACCCGGTAGCCGAGCTCCAGCTCGTACCGGGAGACGCGGTAACCCCGGTTGCCGTTCTGCGGGAGGTACTCGTCGATGGGGGCGTCGTAGAACTTGCCGCCCATCACACCGTCCCGGGGTCGTTCAGGTACCACGGAGCGATCGGGTTGCCCCACCAGCGGGTGGAGGCGGGCACGGTGTCGCCGCGCATGACCAGCGAGGCCGGGCCGACGGTCGCGCCTGCCCCGAGCGTGGCGGCGGGCAGCGCGACGCAGTGCGGGCCGAGGGTGGCGCCCTCCGCCAGCACGACGGTGTCCATCGCCATGATCCGGTCGTGGAAGAGGTGGGTCTGCACCACGCACCCCCGCTCCACCGTCGCGCCGTCACCGAGCGTCACCAGGTCGGCCTCCGGCAGCCAATAGGACTCGCACCATACCCCGCGGCCGATCTTGGCGCCGAGTCCGCGCAGCCACAGAATCATCACCGGGGTACCCGTCGCGGCCCGGGCGAACCAGGGGGCCGCCACGGTCTCCACGAAGGTGTCGGAGACCTCGTTGCGCCAGACGAACGAGCTCCACAGGGGGTGCTCCTCCTGCCCGATCCGGCCGACCAGCAGCCACTTGGCCAGCACCGCGATCCCGCCCGCCACCGCACCGGCGACCATCAGCACGATGCCGCTGAGCAGCGCGGTCGCCAGGTGCCCGATGCCGCGGGCCAGCGCGGCGAGGGCGAAGAGCACGCCGAGGCCGATGGCGAAGGTGACCAGCACCGGGATCAGCCTGCAGGTCTCCACCGCGGCGCGGGCCAGCCGCAGCCGCGGCGGCGGGTCGAAGGTGCGGGTGGTGTCGGCGTTCTCCGCGGCCCGGCGCAGCCGCACCGGCGGGCTGCCCAGCCAGGACGAACCCGCCTTGGCCTTCGACGGCGCCGCGGAGAGCACCGCGACCAGGCTGTTCTTCGGCACCCGGCGGCCGGGCGCGGTCATCCCGGAGTTGCCGAGGAAGGCGCGCTTGCCCACCTTGGCCTCGCCGATGCGCAGCCAGCCGCCGCCCAGCTCGTAGCCCGCGATCATGGTGTCGTCGGCCAGGAAGGCGCCGTCCGCGACGGTGGTGAACTTGGGCAGCAGCAGCACCGTCGAGGCCTCGACGCTCTTGCCGATCCTGGCGCCGAGCAGCCGCAGCCAGATCGGCGTGAGCAGGCTGGCGTAGAGCGGGAAGAGGAAGGTGCGCGCCGAGTCGAGCAGCCGCTCGGTGGACCACGCCTGCCAGCCGACCCGGCTGCGCACCGGGTGGTACCCCTCGGTCAACCCGATGGCGAGCAGCCGCACCGCGACGATGGTGATCGCCGCGTAGACGCCGAGGCTGATCAGCACCGCGGGCGGCAGCAGCAGGAAGGCGCGCAGCGCGCCCTGGCCGAGGGTGGTGGTGTCGCGGATCATCCAGGCCAGGAAGAGCCCGCCTGCCGCGAGGCCGATGATCGGCACCGCGGCCAGCCCCATGGAGGAGACGCCGAAGATCGCGACCCAGTGCGCGGCCCGGTCCGGGCGCTCGGCGGGCCAGCGGTGCCGCGCCTTGCCGACCTTGCTCGCGGGCGACCCCGCCCACTCCTGGCCCGCCTTCACCTTTCCGGCCACCGCGGAGCCGGGCGCCACCTCGGCGCCGCGGCCGATCTTGCTACCGGGCAGCAATACCGAGCGGGACCCGACCACCGCGCCCGCACCGACCACGATCGGGCCGATGTGCACGACGTCGCCGTCGATCCAGTACCCGGCCAGGTCGACCTCGGGCTCGACGCTGCAGCCGTCGCCGAGCTCCAGCATGCCGGTGACCGGCGGCAGGCTGTGCAGGTCGACGCCGCGGCCGATCTTCGCGCCGAGCGCGCGGGCGAACGGGACCATCCACGGCGCGCCGGACAGGTTCTCCGCGCCGGACGCCTCGGAGAGCCGGACCGCGGCCCAGAGCCGCAGGTGCACCGAGCCGCCGCGCGGGTAGCTGCCCGGCCGCAACCCGGCCAGCAACGTGCGCGCCCCGACGACGCAGAGCGCCATCCGGCCGGGCGGCGAGATGAAGAGCACGAAGGCGACCAGCGTCCACCACCAGGAGAGCGCGGGCAGCCAGGGCAGCGAGCCGGACCACGCCGCCACATTGCCGACGATCGCCAGCCAGGTCAGCCACTGCAGCCCGGTCAGCGTGGTGAGCGGGACGGTCGCGAGCACCTGGGCGAGCTGCGCCGAGCGCGGGGTCGGGCGGACCGTGCGGTCCACCACCGCGACCGCGGGCGTGCTCTCGTCCAGCAGCTCGGCCATGGCGCCGAGCCGCGGGTGGTCGTAGATATCGGCGACGGCGACCGTGGGGTAGCGCTCGCGTAACGCGGTGACCAGCTGCGCGGCCGCCAGCGAGCCGCCGCCGAGGTCGAAGAAGTCGGCGTCGGGGCCGGTGATCTCGGCGCCGAGGATGGAGTCCCAGATCCCGGCGATCCAGAGCGCGGTGCCGGTGAGCTCGTTCTCCGGGTCGTCCTCGGCGGCGTTCGGCAGCGGCCAGGGCAGGGCATTGCGGTCGACCTTGCCCGAGGTCCTGGTCGGCATGTCCTCGACGATCGCGAGCCGCGGCACCAGCGGCGCGGGCAGCTGCTCGGCCAGCGTGGCGCGGGCGGCGCGCAGGTCGTAGTCGGTGTCCGGGCCGGTCAGGTAGCCGATCAGGATCTTGTTGCCCGCCTTGGTGGTGCGGATCGCCGCCGCGGCGCCGGTGACGCCGGGCAGGTGCTGCAGGGCATTGTCGATCTCGCCGAGCTCGATGCGCCTGCCGCCGAGCTTGATCTGGTCGTCGGCGCGGCCGAGGAAGACCAGCCCTTCGCGCTCGTTGCGCACCAGGTCGCCGCTGCGGTAGGCGCGGTCCCAGCCGAGCGTTGGCAGCGGGGCGTACTTCTCCGCGTCCTTGGCGGGGTCCAGGTAGCGGGCCAGGCCGACGCCGCCGATCACCAGCTCGCCGGTCTCGCCCTCGGGCACCGGGTTGCCGTCGGCGTTCACCACCACCAGGTCCCAGCCGTTCAGCGGCAGCCCGATGCGGACCGGCGGCTCGCCGGTCAGCCGGGCGGCGCAGGCGACGACGGTGGCCTCGGTGGGGCCGTAGGTGTTCCAGACCTCGCGGTCGCTGTCGCGGGCCAGCCGCTCGGCCAGCTCCGGCGGCACCGCCTCGCCGCCGAAGATGAGCAGCCGGACGCCGTCCAGCGCCTCCGCGGGCCAGGTGGCGGCGAGCGTCGGCACGGTGGAGACAACGGTGATGCCGCGCCGCATGAGCCACGGCCCCAGGTCGGCGCCGGTGCGCACCAGGTCGCGCGGGGCCGGGACCAGGCAGGCGCCGTTGCGCCAGGCCAGCCACATCTCCTCGCAGGAGGCGTCGAAGGCGACCGAGAGGCCGGCGAGCACCCGGTCGCCGGGGGCGATGGGCTCGTCCGGCAGGAAGAGCTCGGCCTCGGCGTCGACGAAGGCGGCGGCATTGCGGTGCGTCACCGCGACGCCCTTGGGGGTGCCGGTCGAACCGGAGGTGAAGATGATCCAGGCGTCGTCGTCCGGGGTGGGCAGCGATGCCCAGTCGGCGTCGTCGGCGGGCGCGGCATCCCGGGTGCCGGGTCGGATGCCGTCGGCGGTGACGATGGCGGCCACCTTCGCCTCGCCGAAGACCAGCTGGGCGCGCTCCTCGGGGTCGTCGGCGTCCACCGGGACGTAGGCCGCGCCGCAGTAGAGCACCGCCAGGATGGTGACGTACAGCTCGCGATTGCCGGACGGTAGCCGAATGCCGACGCGGTCGCCGCGGCGCACCCCGGCCTCGGCGAGCCGGTTCATCGCCGCTTCGATCTCGACCACCAGTTCCAGGTAGCTGAGGACCGTGTCGCCGTCATCGATGGCGGCGGCGTCCGGGAATTCCTGGGCGGTAGCGGTGACGATGTCGACGAGTGTGCGCTGCGGTGCGGCGAGCGCGCCGCGGCGCAGCGGGTCGGGGAGCGTGGCCGTTCCGGGTGGCGCCGAGCCGGGGGCAGTGGGGTCGAGATCCGCCGGATGGAGCTGTGGTCGGACCATGACGTCCCCACCACCTTTCATCGAGTGCCCACACTTCCCGCTCGTTCTGCCATGTCCGGGTTACCAGCGGGCGAACCCGGTGGCGACCGGTTGTCCACGCTACTCGGCCGGACGCGTATTTGCGCAGGTCGAGCGGGTGCGTCGCTGTTCACCCCGCGTTCACCCCGCGCCTTCCGGCTGGTGGGGACCGCGCCACGGCGGGGGAGTGATCTTCGCCGGAGCGGTGCTTGACAACCGCGGTCCGGCTTTGTCACGCTCTTCGGCAGGTCATGAGTGCCAGCGTTCAGCCCCGGCTTGCTGGTCGGCAACCCTCCTCCGCGGTGGGGTGCTCCGGGTGACGACCGGGCCGCCGTCCGACCGGACGCGGCAAGCGCGGACTCGACACCTCTCTCGTTGCGGGTCCCCGACCGTTGGGATGACGTGATGACCGCTGTTCTCGAACCGACCTGTGCCCCGCTCGCGGCGACCTCGGGCGACGACCTCGTGGTCCCGCTGGTGCAGGGCGGCGCCGTCGGCTACGCGAACTTCGACTACGCCGCGAGCGCTCCGGCGCTCGCCGCGGTGACCGAGCGGGTCTCGGCGCTGCTGCCGTACTACGCCAGCGTGCACCGCGGGGCGGGGTACGCCTCGCGGGTCTCCACCGAGTGCTACGAGAGCGCGCGCGGCACCGTCGGCGCGTTCTTCGACGCCGAGGACGACCAGGTGGTCGTCTTCACCCGCGGCACCACCGACTCGCTGAACCTGCTGGCGGGCTGCGTGCCCGGCGACACCGTGGTGCTCGACATCGAGCACCACGCCAACTTCCTGCCCTGGCTCGCGGGCGGGCGCCGGGTGGTGACCGCGGCCGACACCGTCGCCGAGACGCTGCGCAGGCTGGTCGCCGAGCTCTGCTGCAAGCCCGCGGCGCTGCTCGCCGTGACCGGCGCCTCCAATGTCACCGGGGAGCTGCTTCCGCTGCGCGAGCTGGCCGAGATCGCGCACCGGTGCGGGGCGCGGCTGCTGGTCGATGCCGCGCAGCTCGCGCCGCACCGCCGGATCTCGCTGCGCGAGACCGGGATCGACTACCTGGTGTGCTCCGGGCACAAGCTGTACGCGCCGTTCGGGGCCGGGGTGCTGGTCGGGCGGCGGGACTGGTTGGACGCGGCGCCGCCGTACCTGGCCGGGGGTGGTGCCGTTCGCGCCGTCTCGGTGACGGAGACCGAGTGGGCTCCCGCGCCGCAGCGGCACGAGGGCGGGTCGCCGAATGTGCTCGGGGCGGCGGCGGTGGCCGCGGCCTGCGACGCGCTGGCCGGGATTCCGGAGGAGCGGTTCGTGGCGCACGAGCGGGCGCTGACCGAGCGGTTGCGGGACGGGCTTGCCGGGGTGCCCGGGGTTTCCCAGCCGCGGATCTTCAGTGACAGCGGGGAGGGGGTGGGGATCGTGGCGTTCACGGTGGACGGGTTCGCGCCGGGGCACGTGGCCGCGTACCTCTCCGCGGAGCACGGGATCGGGGTGCGGGACGGGCGGTTCTGCGCGCACCCGCTGCTCGAGCGGCTCGGTCTGCCCGCCGCGCTGCGGGCCAGCGTCGGGGTGGGGACGACTGTGGAGCATGTGGACCGGTTGATCTCCGCGCTGCACACGCTGGTGCGCGGGGAGTCGGCGTGGTCCTACGCCGCCGAGGGCGGGGCCTGGAGCCCGGTCCCCGAGACCCGCCCCCTCGGCGCCGATGCCTTCGGCGCCGCGCCCTGCGCCGGGTTCTGACCCCGGCATCGGGGCCGTAAGCGGCCGCCTCGACTCGGTTGCGCCCGAGTCGGAGGAGGGCCGGGCCGGCCGGACCATCGCCGTGGTCCGGCCTGCCATCTCAGCCGAGTTCGGTGGGCTGGTGGTAGCGGCCGTCGTAGTAGAGGAGCGGCGCCGCGGGCGCGGATTCCTGCGTTTCGTCGTGCACCCGGGTGACGAGCCCGGCGACGAAGGTGTGGTCCCCGATGTCGAACCGCTGGTGCACCTCGGCCCGCAACCAGAGCGGGGTCCCGTGCAGCACCGGCTCCCCGGACTCCAACTCGGCCCAGAGCGCCGGATCGGCGAACCGCTCCGCCGCGCTGCGCGAGAACCGCTGCGCCAACTCCCGCTGGTGCGCCCCGAGGAAGTGGATCACCACCGACTCGGCGGCGAGCAGCGCCGCCAGGCTGGACGAGGTGTGCGCGATGTTGAACGACACCAGCGGCGGGTCGAGGGAGAGCGAGGCGAACGAGGTGGCGGTGAAGCCGACCGGGCCGTGCGCGGCCCGCAGCGTCACGATGGTGACGCCCGCCGGGTAGTGCCGCATGGAGGCGCGGTACTGGTCGGCGGTGATGCCGTCGGAACGTGGTGCACTCACAGCAACGAACGTACGCGTGCTCAGCTCATATCGACCGGTTGTCCGGCGGTGATCCGCACCAGTTCGGTGAACGAGGTGCGGAACAGCGTGCCTGGGTGCCCGCCCGCCGCCCACAGCTGCGGGTGCCCGGCGAGCGCGGTGTCCACCCAGGTGGAGAGGTTCGTCGGGTGCCCGAGCGGCGCCACCCCGCCCGCGGGCTGTCCGGTGACCTCCCTGGTCAGCGCCTCGGGCGCCGGGGCGAGGGTGCCCTCCAGCCGCGCCGCGGTGCGTTCCAGGTGCACCGGGCGCGCGCCGCCGACGAGCAGCAGCACCGGCTCGTCGTCGAGCAGGTAGACCAGCGCTTCGACGATGGCGCCGGGGTCGACGCCGAGTGCGCGCGCGGCGTCCTCGGCGGTGTCGATGGGTTCGGGGCGGGTCAGGATCACGCCGTGGTGCCCCCGGGAGATCAGGGTGTCGGAGACCCGGACCGCGCCCGGCGGCAGACTCGACTTGCGCATGCGACCAGGGTAGGGCCGCAACCCCGCTCGGGGGTCGCGGTTCGATCGCCCCGCAGTCTCGATGCGGCAGAGCGGGTCTCGCGCTCAGTACTCGGGGTAGCCGCCCTCGGGGCCGAGCATCCGCTCGACCCGCGCGGAGACGATCTTGGCGAGCGTCTCGACGGTGCGGTCCCCGCAGGCCTCGTGCACGACGGTGTCGAAGGTCCGCTCCAGGTCGCCGGGGGAGAGCGCGAGCAGCTCCAACTCGACGGCATTGTGCAGGTCGTCATGGTCGCGGTAGGGGCGCCCCGCGCTGATCCGCGCCGCCCAGGTGACGCAGCAGCAGCACTCGAAGAGCGCGTGCACCGCGCGGGCGTTCGGCATGGCGTTGAAGCGGTCGAGCCCGATTCCCTGATGCATCAGCATGGCGACCTCCGAGGGGCGAGATGACCATCATCGGCTCCGCCGCACCGCCGAGACCAGCATCGGAGCCCGGAATTTGCACAAGCTTTACAAGCCGCGGCACCGCCTCGATACGCTGTACAAATGACTGATTGGCAGGCCTTCACGGTCGAGACGAAGGACCAGGTCGCCCAGGTGACGCTCACCGGGCCGGGCAAGGGCAACGCCATGGGCCCGGATTTCTGGCGCGAACTCCCGGAGATCTTCGCCGGGCTCTCCGCCGACCCCGAGGTCCGCGCGATCGTGCTGACCGGCTCCGGCAAGCACTTCTCCTACGGCCTCGACCTGGCCGCGATGTCCGGCTCGTTCGGCCCGCTCATGGCCGACCGCGCGCTGGCCGCGCCGCGCACCACCTTCCTGAACGAGATCCGGGTGCTGCAGGCGTCGATCACCGCGGTCGCGGAGTGCGTCAAGCCGGTGATCGCCGCGGTCTCCGGCTGGTGCATCGGCGGCGGGCTCGACCTGATCGCCGCCGCCGACATCCGCTACGCCAGCGCCGAGGCGAAGTTCAGCCTGCGCGAGGCGAAGGTGGCGATCGTGGCCGACGTCGGCTCGCTGCAGCGGCTGCCCGCGGTGATCTCCGAGGGGCACCTGCGTGAGCTCGCCTTCACCGGCAAGGACATCGACGCCGCGCGCGCGGAGCGGATCGGCCTGGTCAACGAGGTCTTCGAGGACCAGGAGGCGGTGCTGGCAGCGGCGCACGCGCTGGCCCGCGAGATCGCCGCCAACCCGCCGCTGGTGGTGCAGGGCGTCAAGGACGTGCTGAACGAGCGGCTCACCGCCGAGGTGGCGGCCGGGCTGCGCTACGTCTCCGCGTGGAACGCCGCGTTCCTGCCGTCGGACGACCTGACCGAGGCGATCACGGCGGTCTTCGAGAAGCGGCCGCCGCGCTTCGAGGGTCGGTAGAAGCTCGCCCCAGGGGTGGGTGTCACCACCCCTAGGGGTGGCTGTACCAGGGGTTTTCCGCTCGTAATGTTCCTGTCGACAGAGCAAGACGAAGTACCGACAGGAGCAACGAAATGCGGATCAAGTCCTTCGCCATGGCCGGCCTGCTGGCTGCCGCCGCCGTCGCCGGGGTGTCGACGGCGGCGACCGCCTCCGCCGCGCCCGAGTACCGCACGGTCGAGACCATCTGGGTCGGCACCTACTCCACCTACGCCGCCTGCTCCGCCGACGGCGAGTACGGCCCGGCGCACCCGGACTGGAAGTACTACGAGTGCGTCCTGAACTACGACGGCGAGTGGGATCTGTACTACTCCACCTGGTGACCAGGCCGGCCTCCCCCTCCACCGGCCAGGCACCGCAACGAAGAGCGGGAAGTCCGAATCCATCGGACTTCCCGCTCTTCGCGTCGCGGGGTCAGTGCCCGCCGCTGTCCTGCAACCGCTTCAGCGAGGCCTGCACCTCGGCCTCGGCCTCGGCGCGGCCGACCCACTCCGAGCCCTTGACGAACTTGCCCGGCTCCAGGTCCTTGTAGCGCTCGAAGAAGTGCTTGATCGCGGCCAGCTCGAACTCCGGCACGTCCTGCAGGTCCTGGATGTGCTCCCAGCGCGGGTCGCCCGCGGGCACCGCGAGGATCTTGTCGTCGCCGCCCGCCTCGTCGGTCATCCGGTACATGGCGACCGCCCGCGCCTCCACGATCACCCCGGGGAAGACCGACTCGGGCAGCAGCACCAGCGCGTCCAGCGGGTCGCCGTCCTCACCGAGGGTGTTCTCGATGAACCCGTAGTCGGCCGGGTACGCCATGGAGGTGTAGAGGTAGCGATCCAGCTTCACCCGGCCGGACTCGTGGTCCACCTCGTACTTGTTCCGGGAACCCTTGGGAATCTCGATGGTGACGTCGAACTCCACGCCATCTCCTTCATCGGTCGTGCGGAGTCTGCCGACTGCGCCAGGTTGTACTGAGGAACGATTGCGCAACGAGGATAGTGTGGGCGTCGAGCACTCGGGTGCGGGAGGCGGCCGCGCGGGCGGCCGGAGGAGGAGCGGCGGACACGTGACGGGTGGGAACAGCAGGAACACCGGCGATCTGGCCGCGCGGCGCCGCCGCCGCACCCGGCTCTGGGTGGGGTTGGCGCTGGCGGTTCTGGTCTCGATGGTGGCCTCGGTGGCGCTGATCGTGCAGCCGTGGAGCCCGGAGTTCCAGCACGGCGGGCTGACCGTCGCGGCGCCGCCCGCGCCGGTGGCGGTGGACCCGCAGGTCGACCCCGCGCCCTCGAACGCCACCGCCCCCAGCGCGAGCGGCATCCGGGCGGCGCTCGCCGGGGTGGTCGCCAACCCGGACCTCGGCGCCTTCTCCGGCCAGGTCACCGACGCGGACAGCGGGGCGGTGCTGTGGAGCGGCGGCCAGGACACCCCGATGATCCCGTCCTCCACGCTCAAGGTGCTGACCACCGCGGCGGCGCTGCTCGCGCTGCCCGCCGACAGCCGGGTGACGACGCAGGTGGTCGCGGGCGCCGCGCCGAACGAGGCGGTGCTGGTGGCCGCGGGCGACCCGACCATCACCGCGCGGCCGGACGGCAAGGGCTACTACCCGGGCGCGGCCAAGCTCGCCGACCTCGCCGCCGGGCTGCAGGGCCGCGGCATCGACACCATCGTGGTCGACACCTCGAGCTACACCGGCCCCACCATGGCCAAGGGCTGGGAGGCGGCCGACATCCCCGGCGGCTCGATCGCGCCGCTGGAGCCGGTGATGATCGACGGCGGCAGGCTCGACCCGTTGGTCGAGTACGCGCCGCGCAGCACCACCCCCGCGCTCGACGCAGGCCGTCAACTCGCCACCCAGCTCGGCCTCGACCCCGGCAAGGTCGAGCTCGGCACCGCGGCGCCCGGCGCGGCCGAGCTGGCGAGCGTGCGCTCGGCGCCGCTGCGCGACCGGCTCAGGCAGCTCATGGTGTGGTCGGACAATGTGCTGGCCGAGACGGTCGGCCGGGAGGTGGCCGCCGCGCGCGGGCTGCCGCAGAGCTTCGACGGCGCGGCCGACGCGGTGCGCGCCGTGCTCACCGAGGCGGGGTTCGACCTGACCGGGGTGAGCATGCACGACAGCAGCGGGCTCTCGGTGGACGACCGGGTGCCCGCCCGGGTGCTCGCCGCCGTGCTCACCGCCGCCGCCGAGCCGACCGGCGCCGCCGCGGTGCAGCCTGCCGGGACGAGCGCCAGGCCGGAGCGCGGCGCGCGGTCCGCGACGCTGGCGCCGCTGCTCGACACGCTGCCGGTCGCCGGGGCCACCGGGTCGCTGGCGAGCCGGTACACCGGCGGCGATCCGGCGGGCGCCGGGTGGATCCGGGCCAAGACCGGAACTCTCTCGGTCGCCAGCGCGTTGGTCGGGTATGTGCTCGATCGCGATGGGCGCGTGCTGACGTTCGCGCTGATGTCGAACGACCGGCCACCGGAGGTGAGCAGGCCCGCACTCGACGCCATCGCAGGCACACTGCGCAACTGTGGCTGCTCCTGACGGGTGGGTGAGATGAGCGAAGGATCCAACGGGGCCGACGTCGGCCTGGTCGAGGCGGAGCCGCGGCGCTCCGCGCTGACCGGGACGGTGGACTGGCGGCTCGCCGCCCGCACCGGCGGCGCGCTGGTGCCCGCCGGGCCGCGCACCTCCCGGTACTCGGCCCAGCAGGTGGTCAGCGAGCTGGCCGAGGCCTCGCGGCGGGCCGAGGGGCCGGTGCGCGAGGTCAGCATGCTGCTCGATGACCGGCCAGTGCCCGCGGCGAGGATCGTGGACCGGCCGGGGTGGATCTCCGCCGCCGCTGCCTCGATGGCCCAGCTCACTGACGGGCCCGACGGCGCCGCCGACCCGGGCCGGTTCGCGGGCAAGCCAGCGGGGGTGCAGGCGGGCGCCATGCTCGCGCTGCTCTCCACCGCGATCCTCGGCCAGTACGACCCGTTCACCGGGGAGGACGGCACGCTGCTGCTGGTCGCGCCGAACATCATGGCGGTGGAGCGCGCGCTGCGGGTCTCGCCGAGCGACTTCCGGCTCTGGGTCTGCCTGCACGAGGTGACGCACCGGGTGCAGTTCTCCTCGGCGCCCTGGCTGGCCGGGTACATGCGGAGCAATGTCGAGCTGCTCGGCGCGGCCGCCGACGAGCCGCCGAGCGAGCTGATCGGCAGGCTGCTCGCCGAGGTGCGGCGCAGGCGCGGCGGCGCGGGCGCGGACGATCCGAACAACCAGGGCGTGATCGGGCTGCTGCGCGCCGCGCAGGCGCCGGAGCAGCGGGCGGCGCTGGACCGGCTGCTCGTCCTCGGCACCCTGCTCGAGGGGCACGCGGACCACGTCATGGACGCGGTCGGCCCCGCCGTCGTGCCGAGCGTGGAGCAGATCCGCGCCGCCTTCGACAAGCGCCGCAAGCGCGCGGTGAACCCGGTGCAGCGGGTGCTGCGCGCGCTGCTCGGCGTGGACGCCAAGCTGGCGCAGTACGTGCGCGGGAAGAAGTTCGTCGACGAGGTGGTCGCGACCGTCGGCACCGCCCGCTTCAACGCCGTCTGGACCGACGAGAGCACGCTGCCGCTGCCCGACGAGATCGATGAGCCGGGGCGCTGGATCGCCCGTGTGCTCGGGTAGGGGGGGTTCCTCCGGGCCTCCGGCCCGGACCCCGGCCGACCCGGTCGGCGGCGGTGCGCCGAGTGAACTCGGTGGCGACCCGCGCGATGCCGGTGGTGCGCCGAGCGGTCTGGGGGGCGACCCGAGCGGTCCCGGCGCGCGTGGTGTCGTGCGATCCGGCCTGGACAGTGGTGATGCGCCCGTCCGGGGCCGTGTTGCGCCCGGGCGCCTGCCTCTTCCGGGGACCTGGGCTGCCGGCGTGCCACGTGCCGCTACCCCCCTCTTGCCGGAGACCGAGGCCGCCCTGGTCGTGCGGCGTGCGGTGCGCGCGTGGCTGGCCGCGTACGCGGCGCCGGACGCCGAACTGGCCGTCGCCCTCTCGGGTGGCGCGGATTCGCTGGCGCTGACGGCCGCGGCCGTCGCCGAGGCGGGGGCGGTGCATGCGCTGGTGGTCGATCACCGGTTGCAGCCGGGATCGGCGCGGATCGCGCAGGCCGCGGCCGAGGCGGCGGCGGAGCTCGGGTGCGCGTCGGCCACCGTGCTGCCCGTCGAGGTGACCGGCCCCGGTGGGCTCGAAGCCGCAGCGCGGGCCGCGCGCTACGCCGCGCTGGACGGGGCCCGCGCCGGGCGGCAGGTCCTGCTCGGCCACACCATGGACGACCAGGCCGAGACCGTCCTGCTCGGCCTGGCCCGCGGCTCCGGCCCGCGCTCGGTGCGCGGCATGGCCCCGCACGCCGAGCCGTGGGGCAGACCGCTGCTCGCGGTGCGCCGCACCGACACCGTCCGGCTCTGCGCCGACCTCGGCCTCGAACCGCACCTCGACCCGCACAACTCCGCCCCGGAGTTCACCAGGGTCCGGCTGCGCCACGAGGTGCTCCCGCTCCTGGAGGACGTCCTCGGCGGCGGCGTCGCGGCGGCGCTCGCCCGCACGGCGGCGCAGCTCCGCGAGGACACCGCCGTCCTGGACGACCTCGCCGCCGAGTTGCTGGCCACCGCCCGCACCGCGGGAACCGGCCCGCACCCCGACCTCGCGGTGCACCCCCTCGCCGCCGCCCCCGCCGCGCTCCGGCGCAGGGCGATCAGGTCCTGGCTGCTCGAGGCGGGCGCCCGCGCGCCGGGCGACACCACCCTGCGCGCGGTGGAGGCGCTGGTCGTGCGCTGGCGCGGCCAGGGCGCGGTGGCGGTCGGCGGCGGTACCCCGGCCCGCCGGTTGGTGGTCGAAAGGCGGCATGGCAGGCTGACCCTGCGGCTCCGCGGCCGGGCGGACGGTGCGTGATCGACCACGGAAGGACACCAACGGACGTGTACGGGGACGACATCGCCTCGGTGCTCATCACCGAAGAGCAAATCGCCACGAAGACGAAGGAACTGGCGGAGCGGATCGCCGAGCGGTTCCCCGCGGGCGCCCCCGAGGGCGATCTGCTGCTGGTGGGCGTGCTGAAGGGCGCGATCTTCTTCATGACCGACCTGGCGAAGGCGCTGCCGATCCCCACCCAGATGGAGTTCATGGCCGTCTCCTCCTACGGCTCCTCCACCTCGTCCTCCGGCGTCGTCCGCATCCTCAAGGACCTGGACAAGGACATCGCGGGCCGGAACGTGCTGATCGTCGAGGACATCATCGACTCCGGCCTCACGCTCTCCTGGCTCAAGCGCAACCTCTCCACCCGCAACCCCGCCGCGCTCGAGGTGGTCACGCTGCTGCGCAAGCCGGACGCGCTGCGCACCCAGGTCGAGGTGGCCATGGTCGGCTTCGACATCCCGAACGACTTCGTCGTCGGCTACGGCCTCGACTACGCCGAGCGCTACCGCGACCTGCCCTACATCGGCACCCTCGACCCGAAGGTGTACGGCGGCAGCTAGTACGGCGGAGCCGTCAATCCGGCTCGGTGGGCGCGACAACCCGCTCCAGCGCCGCCAGATCCGCCTCCAGAGCGCGGAAGAGCACGTAGGAGGCGATGAACGCGGCGATGCCGCCGACGCAGAGCACCCGCACCGCCACGATCACCGACGGAATGTCCGCGGGCGGCAGGAAGGTCACCCCGGCCACCGCGAGCAGCGGCACCGAGGCCGCCACCGCGAGGTAGCGGGTGCTGCGCCTGGCCAGCCCGCGCAGCCGCACGGCGTCGCTCTCGTCCACCGCGCCGTGCCGGAGGAAGATCGGGTAGATGCAGCGCACCAGGTAGAAGTTGGCGAGGAAGAACGGGTACGAGACGGCGATGGCGCCGCACACCACCAGGGACGCCATGAAGTGCACCACCGCCCCGCCGTCGATGTCGCCGGTGGCCAGCCAGAGCGTGAACGGGAAGGTGATGCCCGCGATCACCCACATGGCGAACGGGATCACCACCGCGCGGTCGCCGAAGGCGAGCGTCTGGTCCCTGGCTCTGCGCAGCGTCGCCACGTCGTACCTGCGGCCGTGGCGGAGCCCGGGCGGCACCGTGACCATGGTCCGCGACAGGTAGATCAGCAGCAGGAACCCGAGCGGGAAGAAGATCCCGTTCAGCGTCCCGGTGGCGGCGGAGAAGGTGCGCTGCGACTCCTCGGTCAGCCGCGCCACGATCAGGTGCTGGTTGTGGTGGATGTTGTACAGCGAGGCGAGCATGTTCGGCACGCCGACCGCGATCGTGAGAATCGGGACCAGCCACGCCCGCAGCTTGACCCGCCAGCTGCCCGGCGCCGGGTCGACCAGTTCCCTGGCCCTCGGGTCGAGGCAGAGCTCGAACTGCTTGGCCAGGCCCGCCCCGCTCGACCAGCGCCGGTCCCGGTCCGGCTCGAGGCAGGTGCGCAGGATGCGGAGCAGCGCGGTCGGGGTGCCCGGTGGCACCCGGCTCAGCGCGTTCGGCTCCAGGCCCCTGGTGCGGCGCTCCAGCATCGCCTCGAAGGTGGTGTCGTCGCCGTGGCCGTTCGCCTCCGCGGTGCTGTCGTCGAACGGTTTCGCGCCGGTGAGCAGCTCCCACAGCACCACGCCGAGCGAGTAGATGTCGCTGCGGGTGTCCAGGTCGGCGGCGGTGCGGTCCATGCCGGGGTGGCAGGCCTCCAGCTGCTCCGGCGACATGTAGGCCAGCGAGCCGCCGAAGTAGGCGACCGGGCTCGTTCCCTCGAGATTGCGGCTGAAGCTGATGTTGAAGTCGGCCAGCTTCGGCACCGCCTCGGCCGTGAGCAGCACATTGGCGGGCTTGACGTCGCGGTGCAGCACCCCGTGCTCGGCGGCGTGGTCCAGCGCCTCGGCCAGCCGCCTGCCCAGCCAGGCCACGGTCTCCGGCCAGCTCAGCGCGGCGATCTCGGCCCGGACGCTGGAGTCGGTCGGCCGGATCTCCCCCTTCTCCTCCATGGCCGCGTCGACCGCGTCCAGCAGCAGCTTGCCGGTGCGCTCGCCCTCCGGGGTGGCGCGCACCCAGCGCAGCACGCCGAGAAGCGTGCCGCCGGGCAGGAACTGCATGTAGAGCAGGCGCAGCCTGCGGGCGAGCGGGTCGCCGGACCTGGCGTCGAGCAGCCGCTGGTCGAAGACCCGGACGATGTAGTCGTGGTCGAGCTGGGCCAGGGTCTGCGGCTCGGTGCCGTGGTCGGCGGAGATCTTCACCGCGACGAGCCGCTGCAGCGACCGCTGGCGGGCGAGGAAGACCCGCGCGAAGGCCCCGCTGCCGAGCCCGGTGAGCAGGTCGAAGTCGTCGATGCTCCGCCCGACCTCGATCCGGTCCAGGATGTCGAGCCTGCCCGCGTCGGAGATGCCCGTCGACGGCGCGCTCGGCAGCGCGGTGGCGGTTCCGGTCAGATCTCCTGATGGCACCGCGGTACCACGGTGCAGCACCGTCTCCTGGTTCACCGCCTGGGTCGCGTCCGGCTCCGGCGGCTCGGACCGGCGGGTGCTCTGCTCCAGGTCGTCGACGTTGAGCAGTGCGCGCAGCGCGCTCGCCTGCGCCGGGTGCTCGCTCAGGCACTGGCCGGGATCGAGCCGCTCCCCGCTGTGCCTGCGGATCACGAACTCCTCGTAGATCAGCTCGGCGGGCAGCGCGGCCGGGTCGAGCTCGTCGAACTCGCCGCAGTAGTCGCGCAGCTGCTTGCGGGTGTGCGCGCCCGCGCCGCGCCCGACCCAGCGCTCCCACAGGTCGACCCGGATGAGCTCGACCAGCGCTTCGCGGCGCAGCGTGGTGGCGTCCGGCAGGTACTCGGCCAGCACCGGCGGGCCCGCGGCCGCGAGCACCGCGGAGTCCCAGGCCGCGGCGAAGGCGGCGACCCTGGTGTCCGTGCCTGGCCCGCCCGTGCCCGCGGGGCCGGGTCCGGGCGCGGGATGCGAATCGGCGCTCATGCTCTCGACGGCCTTCTGTTCCGGTGGTACCACCCGGGGGCGGCCACGGCTGGGACGGCCCTGCTCCGACGGCCCCTGCCCGGGTACCCGCGCCCACCGAGCGGGCACAGGGGAGGAATCGAGCCCGGGAGGATTCTATCCCGCGCGGCCGCCGCGGACCCCGGCGATCAACCCGCGAGCGCCGCCGGGCGCCCCGCGAAACCGCCGTCGGTGGCGCGCGCGGCGAACTCCAGGATGGTCGGACGGGAGTCGTCGGCCCGCCAGGCCACCGCGAGCTCGCACGGGGGCAGCCCGGCCACCGGCCGCGCGGCGAGCCCGGGCCAGCGGTACATCGGCACGTTGTTCTCGGCGAGCAGGCAGATCCCGAGGCCGAGGCTCACCGCCTCCAGGCGGTCCTCCGGGGTGGTCGCCTCGGCGCCGATCCTGGCCTGCCTGCCGTGCCTGGCGTCGTTGCCGACCCAGAAGTCGCGGACCGCGCCCGCCTCGGCGGGCAGCGCGACGAAGATCTCGTCGGCGATGTCGGCGAACTCGATCCGGTCCCGGTCGGCGAGCGGGTGCGTCTCCGGCAGCAGTACCCAGCGCGGCTCGCTGCGCAGCACCTGCCAGCGGTACCGGTTCGGGTCCGGGAGCGGGAGCCAGACCAGGGCCAGGTCGGCCTGGCGGCCCGCGAGCCCGCTGGAGCCGTCGGTCCAGGAGGCGGCGTGCAGCGCGAGCCGGTGCCCGCTGGCCGATTCCAGCTCGTTGAGCAGCCCGCGGCCGAGCGCCGACTGGATGCCGACCCGCAGCACCTCGCCCGCCTCCTGCAGCGAGGCGTTGGTGTTCTCCCAGAGCTCGAGGATCTTGCGGGCGCCGTCGAGCAGCTCCTTGCCCGCGACGGTCAACGCCACGCTGCGCTGGTTGCGATCGAAGAGCACCACGTCGAGCTGGCGTTCCAGCTGCCGGATCTGCCGCGACAGGGTGGGCTGTGCGATGTGCAGCCGCTGGGCGGCGTTCGTGAAATGCAATTCCTCAGCGACGGCGACGAAATACCGCAGATCGCGCAAGTGCGGGTCCATAGCTCTTTGCTATCAGAATCCGTGTCCGATTTCCAGCCTAATCGAGCCGTGAAGTCCGAACTGGCTGAGAAAAACAGTCGTCAGGTTTGTTAGCAACAGCATATGGGGCGAATCGGTCTCCCGCATGCCGAGTCGAGCGAATGCCGGGCATTCGGACGTCCGTCCAACTCGGCTGCGGACCGCACCGGACTGACCAGGTGCGATGGCGGGGTCGGCGTGGTTGCGGTTGCAAGGCCGCGATCGGCGCGCGAATCCGGCGATCGGGCAGTGACGTCCGATGATGTGATGCCTCGGCGGAAGTGGCGCAGCCCTCTGTGATATATATCACAGAGGGCTGCGTGGTCCGTGTCAAGCCGGTCAGACGGTGCGGGCCCGGTCCTCGTAGGCCTTGCGCTGCTCGCTGTCCACGTCCTCCAGGAAGGTGTGCGAGGCGCCGAGCGAGCGGGCGATGGCGTCGCCCGCCGCCTCCGGCAGGAAGTTGACGATCCGGGAGATCGCTCCCGCCACCTTCGTCACCCGCACCTTGGACTTCGGCTTGACGATCAGCGCGGCGATGGCCGCGGCGATCTCCTCCGGCTCCGCGGGCGGCATCACCTTCGGCGTGCTGACCCCGGAGCCGAGCTCGGTCTTGGTCAGCGTCGGCAGCACCGAGGAGAAGTGCAGCCCGGTGCCGCGGTACTCCTCGCGCAGCGTGTCGGTGAAGCCGAGCACCGCGTGCTTGCTGGCGTTGTAGGTGGCGAGCCCGGGGATGTGCGACTCACCGGCCAGCGAGGCGATATTGATGACGTGGCCGCTGCCGCGCGGCAGCATCCTGGCCGCCGCCAGCTTGGAGCCGAGGATCACGCCGTAGACATTGATGTCCAGGATGCGCCGGGTGAGCGCGTCCGGCTCGTCCACCAGCCGCCCGGTCGGCATGATCCCGGCGTTGTTGATCAGCACGTCGATCGGGCCGAGCTCGCGCTCCACCTCGTCCAGGAACCGGGTGAACGACTCCTCGTCGGTGACGTCGAGCTTGCCGTACACCTCGAAGTCGTGGTCGGTGCCCGACTGCTTGACGGTGGTCTCGTCGATATCGCCGATCGCGATCTTGGCACCCTGCTCGCGCAGCGTGCGGGCGGTGGCGAGGCCGATGCCGCGCGCCCCGCCGGTGATCACGACGACCTTGCCGCGGACGGCAGTGCTCACTTGTCTCCTCCTTGGATCTTGCGGACGGTGGCAAGGTCGAACCGACGCTTGCCGCGCGCCCCGGCCGCGCGCATGGCGCCGAGCGCGACCATCAGCTTCGGCATCTGGTACGGGAACCAGGTCAGTTCCTTCTGGGTGGTCGGCAGCAGCGGGGTGGTGATCGCCTTCTGCCTGCAGTACTTGCGCACGCCCGCCGCGCCGCCCCAGCGGGCGCCGATCCCGGACTGCTTCCAGCCGCCCATCGGCAGCGCGAAGTTGAAGAGGTTGGCGAAGACGTCGTTGATGTTCACCGCGCCCGCGTTCAGCTGCCGGGCGACCCGCTCGCCGCGCGCCTTGTCGCCGGTCCAGACCGAGGCGGAGAGGCCGTACTGGGAGTCGTTCGCCAGCCGGACCGCCTCGGCCTCGTCGGCCACCTTGACCACCGGGAGGGTCGGGCCGAAGGTCTCCTCGCGGATGCAGGACATGGAGTGGTCGACGTCGAGCAGCACCGTCGGTTGGAAGAGCGTGCCCTGGCCGGTGCGCTGCCCGCCGATGGCGACCCGGGCCCCGGCCGCGACCGCCTCCTCGATGTGCCGCTGCACGATCGACACCTGGTTCTCGTTGGCCAGCCCGCCGACGTCGTGCTTCGATTCCCGGCCGTCCAGCCCCTGCCGCAGGTTCGCGACCGCGTCGGTGAGCTTGGCGACGAACTCGTCGTACACCGGCGCCTCGACGTAGACCCGCTCGACCGAGATGCAGACCTGCCCGGAGTTGAACATGCCGCCGAAGGCGACGCCGTGCGCGGCCCGGTCCAGGTCGGCGTCGGCCAGCACGATCGCCGGGTCCTTGCCGCCCAGCTCCAGGCTGTAGGGCACCAGCCGCTCGACGCAGGCCGCGGCGATCTTCTTGCCGGTCGCGGTGGAGCCGGTGAACTGGATGTAGTCGGCGTTCTCCACCACCGCGGCGCCGGTGGCGCCGCCCCCGGTGACCACCGCGAAGACCGGGGGAGCGCCGATCTCGGCCCAGCCGCGGGCCAGCTCCAGCGCGGAGAGCGGGGTGACCTCGGAGGGCTTGAGCACGACGGCGGCGCCCGCGGCCAGCGCCGGGATGACGTCCAGCGCGGGCATGGCCAGCGGGAAGTTCCACGGCGTGATCACGCCGACCACCGGGTACGGCGAGTACACCGTGGTCAGCCGCTTGACCCTGGCCAGCGGGCTGTGCGGGGACGGGTGGTCGTCGGCCAGGAACTTGCCCGCCCGGCGCGCGTAGAAGCCGATCAGGTCGATGGCGAAGGCCGGGTCGATGAGCGAGTCGGCGCGCGGCTTGCTGGTCTCCGACTGCAGCACGTCGGCCAGGTGCTCGGTGTTGTCGATGATCCAGTCCTGCAGCTTCATCAGCCATTCCTTGCGCCCGTCGGCGCCGATGGCCTCCCACTCGGGCTGGAACAGCCGCAGCTCCCTGACGACCGCGGCCACCTCGTCGGCGGATTGGTCGGGCACGGTGCCGACCACATCGCCGGTGCCCGGATTGCGAACCTCGATCGCCGGTGTCTCGGCCTCGGTATTGGTCACGGCTGTGCTCCCACTTCGTCGTGTCTGGCGGATACCGCTGTGAATCAGCTCACTGAGCTATGAGGATGGCACAATCGTTGTCGACATTCTTGGCCCGATCCGTCAACGGAGTGCGGCCGGTTTGTGTCAGCGGTACAAAAGAGGGAGTGGCCGATGTCTTCCGGCACACGCGACGAGGTCGTCCGGGACTGGCTGGCCGAGTACGCCTTCGAGACCATGCGCACGCAGACCCTGGACCAGGTGGTCGAGCGGCTGGACGCGGTGATCGTCGACCGGGTGCCCGAGCTGCGCGACCACGACATCCGGCGCGACCTCACGGCGAGCACCCGCGCGCACGCCAGGCTCATGCTCGGCGGGCTGACCAGCGACAGCTTCGATGTCCCGCTGCCGGAGGAGGTGCACGCGCTGGCCCGCACCATCGCGCAGCGCGGCTACGACCTGCGGCTGCTGCTCCGGACGTACCACGTCGGGCTGGAGGCGGTGCTTGACTACCTGCGCGAGTCCTTCGAGCAGCGGCGGACCCCGCCGGAGATCGAGCGCACCGTGCTGGTCCGCACCTTCGAGCGCGCCACCCGCTGGGTGAACACCTCGGTCGAGCTGCTCACCGAGACCTACCTGGCCGAGCGCGAGCAGGTGCTGCGCGCGGCGCTGAACCGCAGGGCGGAGACGGTGCGCGCGCTGCTCGCGGGCGACGACGTCGACCCGGAGCAGGCCGCGGTGCGGCTCGGCTACCGGCTCAACCAGCAGCACCTCGCCTTCGTGCTGTGGAGCGACGAGCCGTTCGGCGGCGCGGGCGACGTGATCGGCGGGCTGGACCGGGTCGCCACCGGGATCGCCACCGCGCTCGGCACCAACCGGCTGCTCACCGTGGCCTCGGGAGCGAGCGGGATGTGGGCGTGGGCCGGGCTGGACGACGCGCAGGCCGCCCGGCTCGCCGGGCCGGAGGAGCCGCTGCTGGCGGCCGCCGGGGAGATCGAGCCGCCGGTGCGGGTGGCGTTCGGGGTGCCCGCCCCGGCCACCGCGGGGTTCCGGCGCGGGCATCGGGAGGCGGTCTCGGCCAGGCAGGTGGCCGAGCGCTCGGGGGCTCCGGTCACGGGGTACCGGGCGGTGGAGATCGCCTACCTGGCGGGGGTGGACCGCGCCGCCATGCGCGGGCTGGTCCGGCGCGAGCTGCGGGCGCTGGCCGGCCGGGACGCCGCGACCACCCGGCTGCGCGAGACGCTGCACGCCTACCTGCGGCACCAGCGCAGCCCGGAGGCGGCGGCGCGCGAGCTCGGGGTGCACAAGAACACCGTGCGCTACCGGATCCAGCGGGTCGAGGAGCTGCTCGGGCACCCCGTCGAGGAGCGCGGGCTGGCGCTGGAGGTGGCGCTCACCTGCGTCGCCGCCTACGGCCACGGCGCGCTGGACTGAGGGCTACTCGGCGCCGTTCTCCGCGGCCTCGCGCGCGGCGATCCGGCGCAGCGGCGGGTCGGTGCTCGGCGGCACCCTGCGGTCGGGCAGCTCGGCGAGCAGCTGGGTGGTCGCCGCGGCGATCGCCGCGACCGCCCGGTCGACCGCGGGCTTGGTGGTGCTGCTCAGGCCGGAGACACCACCGACCTTGCGCACGTACTGCAGTGCGGCAGCATAGATCTCCTGCTCGGTGGCGGCGGGTTCCAGGCCACGCAGGACGGTGATGTTTCTACACATGGATGCACGATAGCCCCCTGGCACGCCCGGGGTCAGGCCAAGAAGCGCAACTGAACCAGCGACCTGTAGGGGAGGTCATAGACTCGGAGTATGCCTGCCCGCGGTAAAGCGACGTTGACACCCTTTCCGTACGAGGAGCTGGACAATCGCGAGGAGGACCACTGGTCCGGGGCGCACCTGGACGACAACCGGTTGCGCGCGCTGGCGCTCGGTGCCTTCTACTCCGCGCGCTGGGACGCCTTCCACGATTCGCTGCTGCTCGGCCCGGAGCGCGAGCACCCGCTCGGCGACCGCCGCGAGCTCGCCATCGACACCCTGACCGGCGCGTGGGGCATCACCGACGGCACCGAGGCGCAGGCGTCGATGGAGCAGCTGCTCAAGGGGATGCACGCCCCGCTCTACGCGCTGGTGCACCCGCTGGTCACCGCGGCGCTCACCGCGGGCGAGCGGGACCGCTTCGGCGAGCGCGCCGACCGGCACCGCGCCTTCCTCCGGCAGGTGGCCGCCTTCCGCGGCATGGAGAACCCGGAGGCGCTGGTCCGCGACTACGACATCTGGTGCCAGGCGATCAAGATCGGCTTCACCTCGCACCTGGCCCGGCCGGTCGCCACCTGCATCCACGCCTGGGACCTGGCCCGGGTGACGGCGGTGGCCAGGATGGCCTACACCGCGGGGTACCTGGAGGCCGACGTCGCCTGGAGCTACATGGCCCGCGCGCTGCCGCTGGCCCAGCGCAAGTACCGGAACTGGCGCCAGTTCGGCGACGCCTACCTGGCGGGCTGGACCTACTGGCAGGCCTGCGAGGACCTCGCCGTGCTCAAGGACGGCGGCGTCGACCGCAGGATGGAGCTGCTCCGGCTCTGGAACCGCCCGACCAGCCCGTGGCGCCGGGTGGCCCTGCACCCCCGCGAGGAGGCGCAGGACCTGTCCGCGTAGCGGCTCAGCAGCGGTCGGGCAGCGAGCGCAGGATGCCGCGGCCGAACCGCTGGAACTGGCTCTCGTCCACCATGCCGAGCGAGTGCCGCTCGACCAGCAGCTCCCACTCCGCGTAGAGCGTGGAGACCCCGGGGTCCGGCGGCGCGATGGCGCCGTGCGCCGACTCCAGCCGCACCGCGAAGTTCACCGCGCGCGCCATCCGCTCCAGGTCGGCCCGCTCGCCCGCGGCGAACTTCAGCGTCAGGAAGCCGTCGTGCACCGAGAGCAGGGTGCGCGCCTCGCTCTCCTCGTCGGCGCCGGTGCGCGCCCAGAGCACCGCGGGGATCGGCAGCTCGTGCGCGACCCGCAGGTCGAGCGCGATGAAGAGCAGCCTGGTCGTGGTCGCCGCGATCAGCCCGTGGCCGACCTCGGGCACCCGCGCGTTGACGACCGCGGTCTCCAGCAGGTACTCCTCCGGCGTCACGTAGCGCTGCAGCGCCGCGATCGCCTGCCCGGCGCCGCGGCGCGGCGTCATCCGCTGGGTGGCGGCGTCGACGTCGGCGCGGGCGGGCCCGGTGCGGCCCCAGGTCGGCGCGGGCGGCTCCAGGTCCGGCTGCTCGATCTCGACCCGGCGCGCGGCCAGGATCTGGGTGTTCAGCCTGGCGACGATCTCGGTGGCGGCCGGGACGTCGTGCTCGGCGATCAGCACCGGCAGCGGGGTGCGGTCGGCGGGCACGCCGACCAGCAGCGGCGCCGGGTCGCGCAGGTAGATCTCGATGACGACGGCATCGTCGGCGCGTCGGTTCAACCGCGCCTTGAGCAGCTCGGCGATCGGGACGTCGAGGACCCGCTCGCCCTCGGTACCCGGTCGCAGCACCACCAGCCGTCCGCCGCCGTGCCGCAGGATCGCGGTTGGCGTCCGTAACTCGACTATGTCCATACCCCCTGCGCTCATTGTGGTCCGCTCGCGCGCCCGGGGTACTTCGCTGGCCACGCGATTCGCCGCTCCGGCCCAGGGGCGGCGAGGCTGTGTCGTCGCTCACCATAGGCCGGACATGCCATGATTGTTGCCACTTGCAATAAGCCGGACGGGGCTCCTCGGGAACCAACGCGGCTCCCCGGCCGTTGACCACGTCGACTGCACCAGCAGCCGAACTGTGCGATGTATGCGAGTAGACCGTACGCGGTAACGTGGCATGTCCGCATCCGAACCCGACGCCGAACGGTGGGGAGGAGCGGGGCGGCGCGACCGCTGCCCGCATCGCTAGGCACGAACCGGAGACACCGGAAAGGACTGGCCGCCCGGCCTACGCTCTATGAACCGCAAGACAGTGTTCCGCACCCTGGCCATAGTCTCGGGCATTCTGCTGGTCGTCTACGCGTTCAGTTACTTCGGGAACGACACCCGCGGCTGGAAGAGCGTCGACACCTCGGTGGCCCTCAGCCAGCTGGCGGACAAGCCGAATGTCAAGAATGTGCAGATCGACGACCGCGAGCAGCAGCTCAGGATCGAGCTGAACAACGGCAACGACGCGACCGGCGGCGAGTCCAGGATCCTCACCAAGTACCCCGGCGGCAGCGAGACCTCCGCGCAGATCTTCGACGCGGTGCAGCAGTCCGGCGCCCCCTACAACACGGTGGTCAAGCAGGACAGCTGGTTCACCCAGATCCTGCTCTTCGTGCTGCCGATGGTGATCCTGCTCGGCCTCTTCATCTTCGTCATGGCCCGCATGCAGGGCGGCGGGCGCGGCGGGATGATGGGCTTCGGCAAGTCCAAGGCCAAGCAGCTGAGCAAGGACATGCCGAAGACCACCTTCGCCGACGTCGCGGGCGCGGACGAGGCGGTCGAGGAGCTCTACGAGATCAAGGACTTCCTGCAGAACCCGGTGCGCTACCAGGCGCTCGGCGCCAAGATCCCGAAGGGCGTGCTGCTCTACGGCCCGCCCGGCACCGGCAAGACGCTGCTGGCGCGGGCGGTCGCGGGCGAGGCCGGGGTGCCGTTCTTCACCATCTCCGGTTCGGACTTCGTCGAGATGTTCGTCGGCGTCGGCGCCTCCCGGGTGCGCGACCTGTTCGAGCAGGCCAAGCAGAACAGCCCGTGCATCATCTTCGTCGACGAGATCGACGCGGTCGGCCGCCAGCGCGGCGCCGGGCTCGGCGGCGGCCACGACGAGCGCGAGCAGACCCTGAACCAGCTGCTGGTCGAGATGGACGGCTTCGGCGACCGCACCGGCATCATCCTGATCGCGGCCACCAACCGGCCCGACATCCTGGACCCGGCGCTGCTCCGCCCCGGCCGCTTCGACCGGCAGATCCCGGTCGGCAACCCCGACCTGGCGGGGCGCCGCTCCATCCTCCGGGTGCACTCGCAGGGCAAGCCGATCGCGCCGGAGGCCGACCTGGACGGGCTGGCCAAGCGCACCGTCGGCATGTCCGGCGCCGACCTCGCCAATGTGATCAACGAGGCCGCGCTGCTCACCGCGCGCGAGAACGGCTCGGTGATCACCGGCGAGGCGCTGGAGGAGTCGGTGGACCGGGTGATCGGCGGACCGCGCCGGAAGAGCCGGATCATCAGCGAGCACGAGCGCAAGATCACCGCCTACCACGAGGGCGGGCACACCCTCGCGGCCTGGGCGATGCCGGACATCGAGCCGGTCTACAAGGTCACCATCCTGGCCCGCGGCCGCACCGGCGGCCACGCCATGACCGTGCCCGAGGACGACAAGGGGCTGATGACCCGCTCCGAGATGATCGCCAGGCTGGTCATGGCGATGGGCGGCCGGGCCGCCGAGGAGCTGGTCTTCCACGAGCCGACCACCGGCGCCTCCTCCGATATCGACCAGGCCACCAAGATCGCCAGGGCGATGGTCACCGAGTACGGCATGAGCGCGCGGCTCGGCGCCGTCCGCTACGGCCAGGAGCAGGGCGACCCGTTCCTCGGCCGCTCGATGGGGACTCAGTCGGACTACTCGCACGAGGTCGCGGGCGCCATCGACGAGGAGGTGCGCAACCTGATCGAGGCCGCGCACACCGAGGCGTGGTCGATCCTGAACGAGTACCGCGACGTCCTCGACGACCTGGCCACCGCGCTGCTGGAGCGGGAGACGCTGCACCGCAAGGATCTCGAGCAGATCTTCACCCAGGTGGAGAAGCGGCCGCGGATCACCGCCTTCAACGACTTCGGCGAGCGCGTCCCCTCGGACAAGCCGCCGGTGAAGACCCCGGGCGAGCTGGCCGCCGAGCGCGGCGAGAAATGGCCGCCGGAGCCGATCGCCTCGCTGCCCCAGCGGCAGCCGACCGGCGCGCACGCGGGCGCCAACGGCGTCCCCGCCGCGCCGAACGGTGCCCCCGCCGGATTCCAGGGCAGGCCGCAGGGGTACCAGGGCGGTCGCCCGCCCGCCCCGCAGCAGGGTTTCGGCAGGCCGGGCACGGGCGCGGGCGGGACGCACGGCTCGCGGCCGGACTACGGCGCACCGGCCGGTTGGTCGGCGCCCGGCTGGCCGCCGCGCGACGAGGACCAGCGCCAGGCCAACCCGTACGGCCCCGGCGAGCAGCGCCCGGGCGCCGACCGGTGGAACCGGGGGCCGGACGGGCAGAACCACGGCTACCAGGGCGAACCCGGCTACGGCGGGGAGCAGGGGTACGACCAGGGCTACCCCGGTGAGCAGGGCCGCTACCCCGGCGGCGACGGCCGCCCCGAGGGCCAGGACTGGGACGGACCGAACGGTCGCCGCTGATCGGTGGGCACTAGGCTCGGCACGGGGTGTTCGGGTCTTGTGCCCGCACTGAGATTGGGAGGTGTCCGTGATGTCGGCCAACGAGAAGTCGGTCAGCCAGAACGGTGGCGCCGGTGACGGTTCGAGCGGCAGCGCCGTCGACCTGGTGAACGAGGACGGCGTGCGCATCGACGCACCCGCGGACGACGCGGTCGCGGTGGCGACCGGGAGGACCTTCGATCAGCCGCGCGCCGAGGCCGCGGTGCGCGAGCTGCTGATCGCCGTCGGCGAGGACCCCGAGCGGCCCGGCCTGCTCGACACGCCCGCCCGGGTCGCCAGGGCCTACCGCGAGGTCTTCGCCGGGCTCTACGAGGACCCGGACGCCGTGCTGAACACGACGTTCGACGAGGGGCACCAGGAGATGGTGCTGGTCAGGGACATCCCGCTGTACTCGACCTGTGAGCACCACCTGGTGGCGTTCCACGGCGTCGCGCACGTCGGCTACATCCCCGGCCCGCACGGCCGGGTCACCGGGCTGTCCAAGCTGGCCAGGCTGGTCGACCTCTACGCCAAGCGCCCGCAGGTGCAGGAGCGGCTGACCAGCCAGATCGCCGACGCCCTCATGCGCAAGCTGGACCCGCGCGGCGCCATCGTGGTGATCGAGGCCGAGCACCTGTGCATGGCCATGCGCGGCATCCGCAAGCCGGGGGCGAGCACCACCACCTCGGCGCTGCGCGGCATGCTGCAGTCCAACCCCGCCTCCAGGTCCGAGGCACTGGACCTGATCCTGCGGAAGTGAGTACCGGGGGAGGCGGGCCGGTCGGGATCGGCTCCCGCGCTGGCCGCTCCTGCCTGGTGTTCGGCGTCGTCAACGTCACCAGCGACTCGTTCTCGGACGGCGGCCGCTACCTCGACCCGGAGCACGCCGTCGCGCACGGCGTCGCGCTGTACGAGGCGGGCGCCGACGTGATCGACGTCGGCGGCGAGTCGACCAGGCCCGGCGCGGTCCGGGTCGAGCCGGAGACCGAGGCGGCGCGGGTCGTTCCGGTCATCGCGGGGCTCGCCGCGGCGGGCGTCTCGGTCAGCGTCGACACCATGCGCGCGGGCGTCGCCGAGGCGGCGCTCGCGGCGGGCGCCACCATGGTCAACGACGTCTCCGGCGGGCGCGCCGATCCGGACATGGCCCGGGTCGTCGCGGCCGCGGGGGCGCCGTGGATCCTCATGCACTGGCGCGGCGGCAGCGGTTTCCGGCACACCGGCCCGGCCGACCACTACGACGACGTGGTCGCCGAGGTGCTGGCCGAGCTGACCGCCCAGGTCGAGCTCGCGCTCGCGGCGGGGGTGCGCGCCGACCGGCTGGTCCTCGACCCCGGCCTCGGCTTCGCCAAGAACGCCGAGCACAACTGGGCGCTGCTGGCCGCGCTCCCGCGGCTGGTCGCGCAGGGCCTCCCGGTGCTGATCGGCGCCTCGCGCAAGCGTTTCCTCGGCACGCTGCTCGGTACCGCCGCCGGCCCGCGCCCGCCGGACGGCAGGGAGTCCGCCACCGCCACCATCTCCGCGCTGGCCGCGCTGCACGGCGCCTGGGGCGTCCGGGTGCACGACGTGCGCGGCTCGGCCGACGCCATCGCCGTCGTCGACGCCTGGCAGCGCGCCGCCGCCACCCTCACCCCTGGAGTCCGCTGACGTGTCCGACCTCTCCCGCATCGAGCTGCGCGGTCTCACCGCCTTCGGCCGCCACGGCGTCTTCGAGTACGAGCGCAGGGACGGCCAGGACTTCGTCGTCGACCTGACGCTCTGGGTGGACTTCACCGCCGCCGCTGCCAGCGACGACCTCGCCGCCACCGTGGACTACGGCGCGCTGGCCCAGCGCGCGGTCGACATCGTGGCGGGGCCGCCGCGCAACCTGATCGAGACGGTGGTCACCGAGATCGCCGACGACGTGATGACCGACCCGAGGGTGCACGCCGTCGAGGTGGTGCTGCACAAGCCGTCCGCGCCGATCCCGCACACCTTCACCGACGTCAGGGTGGTCACCCGCCGGGAGCGCGGATGAGCCGCGCGGTGCTGTCGATCGGCTCCAACCTCGGCGACCGGCTCGGCGCCCTGCGCGCGGTGGTCGCCGGGTTCGGGGACCGGGTCACCGCGGTCTCCCCGGTGTACCGGACGGCGCCGTGGGGCGGGGTCGAGCAGGAGGACTTCCTGAACGCCGTGCTGCTCGCCGATGACCCCGCCTACGAGCCCGCCGCCTGGCTGCGGCACGGCGCCGCGCTGGAGGACGCCGCGGGCCGGGTGCGCGCGGTGCACTGGGGGCCGCGCAGCCTCGATGTCGACGTGGTGTGGTGCGGCACCGCGGCGGGGCCGGTGCACAGCGCCGACCCCTGGCTCACGCTGCCGCACCCGCAGGCGCACCGCCGCGCCTTCGTCCTGGTGCCCTGGCTCGATGTCGAGCCCGCGGCGGTGCTCACGGCCGACGGCGCGACCAGGCCGGTGCGCGAGTGGCTGGCCGCGCTCGACCCCGGCGAGCGGGACGGCGTGCACCGCACCGGCGACGACCTCGGAGCGGCGGGGTCGCGGTGAAGCTGAAACCGGCCAGGGTCTTCGACCTGGTGGTCACCGTGCTGACCGCCGCCATCGCCACCTGGATCGTCACCAGGGTCGCGTACGGGCGATTTCCGCCGATCTCGGTATTCGCGGGTGCGTCGCTGTACCCGGTGGCCGCGATCGAGGTCGCGCTGGCCTTCGTGATCAGGCAGCGGGTGCAGGACGACCGGATCGGCGCGGGGCCGCGCAGGCTGCACCCGATCACCGCGGCGCGCGCGGTCGCGCTCGCGAAGGCATCGATTCAGGTGGGTGCGCTGGTCTCCGGGATCTGGCTCGGCTTCCTGCTCTGGGTCTTCCCGCAGCGCGGCACGCTGCGGGCCGCCGCCGACGATGCCCCGAGCGCGGTGGTCGGCTTGGTCGCCGGGCTCTGCCTGCTGGCGGCGGCGCTGTGGCTCGAGTATTGCTGCCGCGCCCCCGACGATCCCACCGACGACGCAGCAACTACTTAGCAAACGTTTTGAATGGAAATAATACCGCGGGCGGTGTTCGGCGCAGGTCAACCCGGCTACCCTTGCGGGCATGGTTTCACCCTCCCGTAGCAGCGCTTCCCGTCGACGGCGGGATGATGCGGGAAAGTACTTCGTCGGCGCCCTGATCCTGCTCGGACTGGTTGCCAGTATTTTTCTGGTCTTCAGCAACAGCCTGCAGTACGTCCGGGTCGGGCTGGTCGCCGCGCTCTGGGCGGCGGCGATCGGCGCGCTCGCGGCCACCCGCTACCGCAAGGAATCCTCGGTCGACCGGGCCAAGGTTCACGATCTGCAGACCGTCTACGAACTGCAGCTGGAGCGCGAGGTCTCGGCGCGGCGCGAGTACGAGCTCGGCGTCGAGGCCAGGGTCAGGCACGAGGTCGGGGCGGACGCCGCCGAGCTGGCCGCGCTCCGCGGCGAGCTGGCGGTGCTGCGCACCAATCTGCAGCGGCTCTTCGACGGCGATCTGCCCGGGCAACGCCCCGCGCTGCACGCCGACGCCACCCGGGTGCCGGAACTTCCCGGCGGGGCCGCGGGCGCGGCGAACGGTAGCTCGTCGAATGCCGAGTGGCCGACCCCGATCTTCGAGCCGGGCCACCCGGCCTCCCCGAGCTTCGCCACCCCCTTCGACGAGCCGGTCACCGCCGAGACCGCGACCGTGCCCGAGGAGGACCAGGGCCGCTCCGGCGGCTGGTCGGGCGCCTTCACCGAGGCACCCGCCGACCCGCCGCACGGCTCCACCGTCTGGTCCCCGCCCGGGCAGGGCGGGGAGCCGCCCAAGTGGCCGTGGGAGGTCAAGCCGGGCGCCGACGACGCCGCGGGGCGCCGCGCCCCCGGCCCGGACGACGACACCGACACCGGCCCGCAGCGCGCGGTGCCGCCGCGGCTGAGCAGGCCGGGCGGTACGGCCGCCGCGCCGGGCAAGCAGGCGGGCGGGCAGCCGTTCGTGGCTCCGCAGGCAGGGGCGGGGTCGCCCGCAGGCGCGACAGCGCAGTCGCCCGCGAGCAAGCCCGCGGCCGGGAAAGCGTCCGGTGGCGCGACAGCGCAGGCCCCCGCCGGTCCGCGGCTCACCGCGGCCCCCGACCCGCTCTCCGGCCCCACCACCGGCCCGGTGGTGAACCCCGCCCGCGCCTCGGTCGGCACCCCGACCTCGGCGGTCTCCGGCTCGCCCGTCGCCCCCGAGCCCGCCGCCACCTCCACCTACGGCCTGCCGAGCACCCCGCCCGCCGACCCGGCGGATCCCGCCGCTGCGCCGGGCCGCGGCGCGGGCGGCGCGATCGGCACCCCGAGCGCGCGCCGCCGCCGCAGGGCCGACACCGAGGAGGACTCCGCCACCCGGCGGCTCTCGGTCGCGGAGATCATGGCCAACCTGCAGTCGGAGCAGAAGCGCGGGAGCTGACGCCGCCGGGGTGCGACAGATCACCCCCGCACCCCGTGGCGTGCGCTCCGCACCGCTCTATATCCTCGTCTCGTACCGTCCGGTACCCGCCAAGCGGGACTGGAACGACATCGAGAGGACAGTGTTGACCTCGAGAAGCGTGGATTCTGCTGCCACGCCCGGCTTCGACCCCGCGCCCGCACGCCTGACGGTGGGAATCGTCTCGGCGGGACGCGTCGGTTCGGCCATGGGCGCGGCGCTCGAGCGCGCCGGGCACGTGGTGTTCGGCGTGACCGCCATCTCCGGCGCCTCCGTGCGGCGCGCGACGGAGCGGCTGCCCGACTCCGAGATCCTCCCCGCGGAGCAGGTCGCGGCCCGCAGCGAGCTGCTGCTGCTCGCCGTGCCGGACGCCGAGCTGCCCGGCCTGGTAGCCGGGCTGGCCGCGGCGGGCGCGGTGCGGCCGGGCACGATCGTGGCGCACACCTCCGGCGCGAACGGCATCGCGGTGCTCGCCCCGCTCACCGAGCTCGGCGCGCTGCCGCTCGCCATCCACCCCGCCATGACCTTCACCGGCCACGACGAGGACCTGTCCCGGCTCGGCAATGCCTGCTTCGGCATCACCGCCGCCGACGAGGTAGGCCACGCCATCGCGCAGTCGCTGGTGATCGAGATGGGCGGCGAGCCGGTCCGGGTGCCCGAGGAGCACCGCGCGCTCTACCACGCCGCGCTGGCGCACGGCAGCAACCACCTGGTGACCGTGGTCCTCGACGCCGTCGACGCACTCCGCGCCGCGCTCTCCGGCCCCGGCCTGCTCGGCCAGCAGGCCGTCGACGGGCAGCCAGGCGGGCTGCCGGAGCGGCTGCTCGCCCCGCTCGCCTCGGCCGCGCTGGACAACGCGCTGCGCCGCGGCCAGGCGGCGCTCACCGGCCCGGTCGCCCGCGGCGACGCGGACGCCGTCGCCGCGCACCTCACCGCGCTCGCCGCGGCCGACCCCAGGATCGCCGACGGCTACCGCGCGCTCTCGCTGCGCACCGCGCAGCGCGCCCGCTCCGCCCCCGCCCTGCTCGAGTTACTGGAAGGACGTCGCTGATGGACCCGAGGCTGCGCGGAACCTACCGCCCCGGTCAGCTCACCGTGCACCACGACCCCGCGGTGCTCGGCACGGTGGCGCGCGCGCTGCGCGGGGTCGGCCGCACGGTCGCGCTGGTGCCGACCATGGGCGCGCTGCACGAGGGGCACCTGGAGCTGGTGCGCCGGGCCAAGCGCACCAACCAGGTGGTGATCGTCTCGATCTTCGTCAACCCGCTGCAGTTCGGCGCGAACGAGGACCTGGACCGCTACCCGCGCACCCTGGACGCCGACGTGGAGCTGCTCCGCGGTGAGGGCGTCGAGCTGGTCTTCGCCCCGTCGGCGGCCGCGATGTACCCGGACGGCCCGCGCACCACCGTGCAGCCGGGCCCGATCGGCGCCGAGCTGGAGGGCGCCACCCGCCCCGGGCACTTCGCGGGCATGCTCACCGTGGTCGCCAAGCTGCTGCAGATCGCGCGGCCGAGCGAGGCCTTCTTCGGCGAGAAGGACTACCAGCAGCTCACCCTGATCCGCGAGATGGTGCGCGACCTGAACTTCGACACCGCCGTCATCGCGGTGCCGACGGTGCGCGAGCCGGACGGTCTCGCGCTCTCCTCGCGCAACCGCTACCTCGATGCCGCGCAGCGGGATTCGGCACTCGCGCTCTCCGCGGCGCTGGCCGCGGGCAGCCACGCGGGCGGGCTCGGCGGCGCCGCCGTGCTGGAAGCGGCGCGCGGCGTGCTCGCCGCCGCCGGCGGCGTCGAGCCGATCTACCTGGAGCTGCGCTCCGCCGGGCTCGGCCCCGCGCCGGAGTCCGGCCGGGCCAGGCTGCTGGTCGCCGCGCAGGTCGGCGCCACCCGCCTCATCGACAACGTCGCCGTCACGCTCGGCGCCCCGATCGACGGCCACCCCACCACCCCCGCGGCCACGGCGTCCGCGCAGTAGAGAGAGGCGACGACGCGATGTTGCGCACCATGATGAAGTCCAAGATCCACCGGGCCACCGTGACCCACGCCGATCTGCACTACGTCGGCTCGGTCACCGTCGACCAGGACCTGCTCGACGCCGCCGACCTGCTCGAGGGCGAGCAGGTCTGCATCGTCGACATCGACAACGGCGCCCGGCTGGAGACCTACGTGATCGCGGGCGAGCGCGGGTCCGGGGTGATCGGCATCAATGGCGCCGCCGCGCACCTGGTGCACCCCGGTGACCTGGTGATCCTCATCGCCTACGGGATGATGGACGAGGCCGAGGTGCGTGCCTACACCCCGCGCGTCGTCTTCGTCGACGACCGGAACCGGGCCATCGAGCTCGGCTCCGACCCGGCGCACGCGCCGGAGGGCTCCGGGCTGCTCACCCCGCGCACCCTGACCACCGCCTGACATGCTGCTCGCCGTCGACGTCCGCACCACGAGCACCGAGCTCGGGCTCTTCTCCGGCAGCGGCGGGCACGCGAGCCTGGTCCGGCACTGGCGGCTGCGCACCGACCCGCTGATGACCGCCGACGAGTTCGCCATGTACCTGCGCGGGCTGGTCGGGGAGCGGCTCGGCGAGGTGGTCGGGGTGGTCGCGCTCTCGACCGTGCCGCCGGTGCTGCGCGAGCTGCGCACCATGCTGGAGCGGTACTACGACCACGTCGCGCACGTGGTGGTCGAGCCGGGGGTGCGCACCGGCATCCCGCTGCTGGTGGACAACCCCAAGGAGATCGGCGCGGACCGGATCGTGAACGCCCTGGCCGCCTACCACCGGTACGAGGGCGCCGCGATCGTGGTCGACTTCGGCACCGCCACCACCGTCGACCTGGTCTCCGCCAAGGGCGAGTTCCTCGGCGGCGTGCTCGCCCCCGGCGTGGAGATCGCGAGCGAGGCGCTGATCGAGCGGGCCGCGCTGCGCCGGGTGGAGCTGGCCAGGCCGCGCGGCGTGGTCGGCAAGAACACCGTCGAGGCGATCCAGTCCGGGGCGGTCTTCGGCTTCGCCGGGCTGGTGGACGGGCTGATCGACCGGATCCGGGACGAGGTCGACGCCTTCGCGGGCAGCGACGTCACGGTGGTCGCCACCGGCGCGATCGCGCCGCTCATCGTGCCCGAGTCGGAGACCGTCGACCACTACGAGCCGCACCTCACGCTGACCGGGCTGCGCCTCGTCTACGAGCGCAATCAACAGCGGAAGCGGGGCTGACGTGGCCGAGCGCACAGCCGCTGGTGCCGCCCCCGCGGCGCTGCTAAGCTGACCGCCGTGATCACCGGCATGCGCGCCCAGGAGTGTTGTCGAGGCTGACCGCCTCGACCGTTCGAGGCATCGCGCCCTCGACCGATCACGACTTCTGGAGATCCGCTCGTGCGTTCTTCCGTTCTCTCCTTGCCTCGCTCGTACACCGCGGCCCGTGACGCCAGATCCGCGCTGCCGCCGGTGGACCGTCCGACGGCCTCCGCCCTCCCCACCCGGCTGCGCCCGGCCGACCTGCTCCGCCTCACCGACGAGGGCGCCGAGGACGTGCTGGCCGGCCGGTACGACCAGCTGCTCCCGTACGGCGGGCAGTGGCCCGTCGAGGAGCGCTGGGCCTGCAGGCTGAGCTCCGACGACGAGGTCGACGTCTGGCTGATCAGCTGGACGCCGGGCAAGTCCACCGAGCTGCACGACCACGCCGGTTCGCTCGGCGCGCTCACCGTGCTCAGCGGCGCGCTCGCCGAATACCGGTGGAACGGAAGCGAACTGCGGCACCGCACGCTGGAGGCGGGCGACCAGGGGTCGTTTCCGATCGGCTGGGTGCACGACGTCATGCGCGCCCCGGAGGCGCCCGCCGCCGACCCCGCCACCGAACCGACGCTGAGCGTGCACGCGTACTCGCCGCCGCTCACCGCCATGTCCTACTACGAGGTGACCGGCCACGGCACCCTGCGCCGCACCCGTACCGTCCTCACCGACCAGCCCGAAGGTGATATCTGATGGCCAAGCTGACCATCGAGCAGATGCTGCAGAACGCCCGCGCCCGGCTGCGCAGGCTGCACTCGCACGAGTACCCGGCCGCGCTGGAGCGCGGCGCCGTCCCGGTCGACATCCGGCCGCAGGCCCAGCGGGCCAGGGAGGGCGCGCTGCCCGGCGCGCTGGTGATCGAGCGCAATGTCCTGGAGTGGCGGCTCGACCCGAGCAGCTCCGCCCGGATCGCGCTCGCCACCGACCACGACGTGGAATGGGTCATCGTCTGCTCCGAGGGGTACACCTCCAGCCTGGCCGCCGCCGCGCTGCAGGAGCTGGGGCTGCGCAACGCCACCGACCTGGCCGGCGGCTACCGGGGCCTGGAGGCGGCGGGGCTGCTGCACGCCGGAATTCGGACCCCGCACTTCGCCAGGGAGGTCGCCTCGCTGGCGACGCTCTGAATTATCGTAGTTCCGCGGCCCCGGCTAGGGTTGGGGCTTGTGAGCACCGCGAACAAGTCATCGGCAGTGGGGTCCGCTGATCCCGACGTACCCGAGCAGATGCGTATTCGCCGCGAGAAGCGGGAGCGGCTGCTCGCCGAGGGGCGCGAGCCCTATCCGGTTATCGTGCCGCGCACGCACACGCTGGCCGAAATCCGGGCCGCCTATCCCGAGCTGGAAGCCGATACCGCGACCGGGCTGCACGCCGGGGTCGCCGGGCGCGTCATTTTCCTGCGCAATACCGGCAAACTCTGCTTCGCGCAGCTGCAGGAGGGCGACGGCACCAAGCTGCAGGCGATGATCAGCCTGAACGGGGTCGGCGCGGATTCGCTCGCCGCCTGGAAGGCCGATGTGGATCTCGGCGATTTCGTCTTCGTGCACGGCGAGGTGATCTCCTCGCGCAGTGGCGAATTGAGCATCATGGCCGATTCCTGGTCGATCTCGGCGAAGGCGCTGCGGCCCCTGCCGGTGGCGCACAAGGAGCTCAGCGAGGAATCCAGGGTGCGGCAGCGCTACGTGGATCTCGTGGTGCGCCCGGAGGCGCGGCACAATGCCCGCACGCGGGTCGCGGTGGTGCGCGCGCTGCGCGCCGCGCTGGAGCGCCGCGGCTTCCTCGAGGTCGAGACGCCGATGCTGCAGACGCTGCACGGCGGCGCCGCCGCGCGCCCCTTCGTGACCCACTCGAACGCCCTCGACATGGACCTCTACCTGCGTATCGCGCCGGAATTGTTCCTGAAGCGCTGCGTGGTCGGCGGCCTGGAGAAGGTCTTCGAGATCAACCGCAACTTCCGCAACGAGGGCGCCGACTCCACGCATTCCCCGGAGTTCGCGATGCTGGAAACCTACGAGGCATACGGCACCTACGACGAGTCGGCCCGGATGATCCGGGAATTGGTGCAGGAAGTGGCGCAGGAGGCGCTCGGCACCCAGCGGGTGATCCTGGCCGACGGCACCGAATACGACCTGTCCGGGGAGTGGACCACGGTCGAGATGTATCCCTCGCTCTCCGACGCGCTCGGCACCGAGATCACGCCGGAAACCACGGTGGCGGAATTGATCGGCCACGCCGAGCGGGTCGGGCTGGAAATTCCGCAGGGCAAGGGCTACGGCCACGGCAAACTCGTCGAGGAACTCTGGGAACACACCTACGGCGACAAGCTCTACGCCCCGACTTTCGTGCGGGACTTCCCGGTGGAGACGTCGCCGCTCACCCGGGAGCACCGCACCCGCGCCGGCGTCACCGAGAAGTGGGATCTGTATGTCCGCGGCTTCGAGCTGGCTACCGGATATTCGGAGTTGGTCGATCCGGTGATCCAGCGGGAACGCTTCGTGGATCAGGCGCGGCTGGCCGCTCAGGGCGACGACGAAGCGATGGTTCTGGACGAGGACTTCCTCGCCGCGATGGAACACGGGATGCCGCCGACCACCGGAACTGGCATGGGAATCGACCGGTTGTTGATGGCGCTCACCGGCCTCGGAATCCGGGAAACGATACTCTTCCCAATTGTGCGACCGGTCACCCGCTGAGCCGTTCGTTTGCATGTAGGTTGCCGTCTTGGAATTCTGTGAATTCGAGGTATTCTTGCCTCGGGTATTCGGCCTGGCACCTGGGTCGCACGATTTCGAGAGGACGTTCATCTCATGGCAAAGAAGGTCACAGTTAGCCTGATCGATGATGTCGACGGTGAGTCCATCGCGGACGAGACCATCGAGTTCGCAATCGATGGGGTGTCGTACGAGATCGATCTGTCGACGACGAATGCGGCGAAGCTGCGCGACGGGCTGGAGGAGTGGGTTTCGAGTGCGCGCCGGGTGAGCGGACGGCGTCGGGTGAAGGCGGCCGCCACCGGTGCGACGGCCGCCCCGAAGAACCGCGTTCCGATCGATCGCGAACAAAGCGCGGCAATTCGCGAGTGGGCGCGCCGGAACGGCCACAAGGTTTCCGCCCGCGGCCGGATCTCGGCCGACATCACGGACGCCTACAACAAGGCTGCCAAGGCCTGAGCACGCCGGTGACGAGCCGCTGCCAGGGTGAATCGTGCGACACTCCGGCAGCGGCTCGTCCTCGTCCCGGCGGTAAATCTTGCTCAGGAGACCTCGGAGGCGGCACCATGAGAGCCGTTGTGTGACCGTCGTCGGCGGTACCGGGGAGAGATGAGGTAGCGGGCGCGGTGACCGGAAGCGGCGGCTCATTCCTGCGTTTCACCGACGACACCGGGCGCCAGCACGAGCTGGAGCTCGCTGCGGCGAACGAGCGGATCACCATCGGCAGGGCTCCGCAGGCCGACGTGGTGCTGAGCTGGGACGCGGAGGTGTCCAGGCTGCACGCCGCGGTCGAGTACCTCGGTTCGCAGTGGACCATCGTCGACGACGGGCTCTCCCGCAACGGCACCTTCGTCAACGGCGAGCGGCTGGTCGGCAGGCGCAGGCTGATGGCGGGCGACCGGATCAGGATGGGCACCTCGCTGCTCTCCTTCCACGACTTCACCGGCGGGGTGGACGACGCCACCCGCACCTCCACCGCCGCCATCCCCACGCTGCGCTCGCTCACCGAGACCCAGCGCTCGGTGCTGGTGGCGCTGTGCAGGCCGTACAAGAACGGCACCGGCTTCGCGACCCCGGCATCCAACCAGCAGATCGCCGAGGAGCTCTTCCTCAGCGTCGACGCCATCAAGACCCACCTGCGGGCGCTCTTCGCCAAGTTCGGGGTGGAGGACCTGCCGCAGAACCAGAAGCGGGTGCGGCTGGCCGCGCTGGCCATGCAGAGCGGGCTGATCTCGGACCGGGACCTGTAGACGATCCGGTAGGTGCCCGAGCGTCCGGCGTATGTCGCCGAGGCCCGCGCGGCGGTTGACTCGAAGTCGGAAGGTTTCCCCACCGGCAGGAGAGTCACATGATCGGCATTCGGATCGCCGCCCTGGTCGCCGCGGTCGTCGGCACCGGCCTGGTCGCGGGGGTGTTCTACGCCTACGCCATCTCGGTGATGCCCGCGCTGCGGCAGACCGGGGACCGGGTGATCCTCGACGTCATGCAGCGGGTGAACGTCGTCATCGTCAATCCGTGGTTCCTCGCCGCGTTCCTCGGGAGCGTCGGATTCACCGGGCTCGCCGCGGCGCTGCACCTCGGCTCCGGGCAGCGGGCGGTGCTGCTCTGGATCGCAATCGGACTGGCGCTCAACGTGTTCGCATTCGCGGTCACGGTCGCGCTGAACGTTCCGCTGAACACCATGCTGGAAGCGGCGGGCGACGTGAACTCGATGGCCGACCCGGCCGCCGTGCGCGCCGAATACGAATCCCCGTGGGTGCGTTGGAATGTACTGCGCGCGGTTCTGCACACGGCCGCGTTCGCGGTGCTCTGCGGCGCGCTCTTCGTCGCCGGAATTCGGCACGCCGAGCACGGCTGAGCGCGGTATACCGATTGCGGCAGAGACGTTTTCGACTGGAACAGTGTTGCCGAACCGCGGCGCGGGCGCATTTCCGGCCCGCGCCGCTTTCGTGCGCGGCTGTATTTTCGGCGGGGCGGCGTCGGTGCCCGGCGCGTATTCGGCGGGGCGGGGCGGACGGCGCGCGCGGCAATTTCTGCCGGGGCGCCGCGCCCGGTGTCGGGTGTGCCGGAAATTCCGCCGACCCGTCCGGCCCGTCCCCGACCGGGCACCGGGGAACGATCCGGCCGGTCCCGGCGTTACACCGGCGACAGCAGCAGGCCGCGCGGCGCGGCCCGGCCCCCGACCCCGGCCGGCCCCCCGTTCGCTCACAGCGGAACGGGGGCGGAAACGATTCCCCGACCCGCGGCGTTGGCAAGGATGACGATCGAGTCACCCGGCCGCAATAAGGTGGACCGGAAGCGACACGACCCCCCGCCAACTAGAGTGGAGGCGGGGGCTGCGAGCCCCGGGCTTCATGGCAGGCTGACGTCACACCAGTCCAGCTGGAAGCGTCGATCGCCGGAATGTCGGAGCAGGAGAGTGAGGGAGCGATGTTCGAGAGGTTCACCGACCGCGCGAGGCGTGTCGTGGTCCTGGCCCAGGAAGAGGCCAGGATGCTCAACCACAACTACATCGGCACCGAGCACATCCTGCTTGGGTTGATCCACGAGGGCGAGGGCGTCGCCGCCAAGTCCCTGGAATCGCTCGGCATTTCGCTCGAGGGTGTCCGCAGCCAGGTGGAGGAGATCATCGGCCAGGGCCAGCAGGCCCCGTCCGGGCACATCCCGTTCACCCCGCGCGCCAAGAAGGTGCTGGAGCTGAGCCTGCGCGAGGCGCTGCAGCTCGGTCACAACTACATCGGCACCGAGCACATCCTGCTCGGGCTCATCCGCGAGGGTGAGGGCGTCGCCGCCCAGGTGCTGGTCAAGCTGGGTGCCGACCTCAACCGGGTGCGTCAGCAGGTCATCCAGCTGCTCTCCGGCTACCAGGGTGGCAAGGAGGCCGTCGAGTCCGGCACCCGCGGCGAGACCGGCACCCCGTCCACCTCGCTGGTGCTCGACCAGTTCGGCCGCAACCTGACCCAGGCCGCCCTGGAGGGCAAGCTGGATCCGGTGATCGGCCGGGCCAAGGAGATCGAGCGGGTCATGCAGGTGCTGAGCCGCCGCACCAAGAACAACCCGGTGCTGATCGGCGAGCCCGGCGTCGGCAAGACCGCCGTCGTCGAGGGGCTGGCCCAGGCCATCGTCAACGGCGAGGTGCCGGAGACGCTCAAGGACAAGCAGCTCTACACCCTCGACCTGGGCTCCCTGGTCGCGGGCAGCCGCTACCGCGGTGATTTCGAGGAGCGCCTGAAGAAGGTGCTCAAGGAGATCAACACCCGCGGCGACATCATCCTGTTCATCGACGAGCTGCACACCCTGGTCGGGGCGGGCGCGGCCGAGGGCGCCATCGACGCGGCCTCGATCCTGAAGCCGAAGCTCGCTCGTGGTGAACTCCAGACGATCGGCGCCACCACCCTCGACGAGTACCGCAAGTACATCGAGAAGGACGCCGCCCTGGAGCGCCGGTTCCAGCCGGTCCAGGTGGGCGAGCCGACCGTCGAGCACACCATCAACATCCTCAAGGGGCTGCGCGACCGGTACGAGGCGCACCACCGCGTCTCCATCACCGACGGCGCCCTTGTCGCCGCCGCCACCCTGGCCGACCGGTACATCAACGACCGGTTCCTCCCGGACAAGGCGATCGACCTGATCGACGAGGCGGGCGCGCGGATGCGCATCCGCCGGATGACCGCGCCGCCGGATCTCCGCGAGTTCGACGACAAGATCGCCGACGCGCGCCGGGAGAAGGAGTCCGCGATCGACGCGCAGGACTTCGAGAAGGCCGCGCGGCTGCGCGACAAGGAGAAGCAGCTCGTCGCCAAGCGCGCCGAGCGGGAGAAGCAGTGGCGCTCGGGTGACCTGGACGTCGTCGCCGAGGTGGACGACGAGCAGATCGCCGAGGTGCTGGCGAACTGGACCGGCATCCCGGTCTTCAAGCTCACCGAGGAGGAGACCACCCGGCTGCTCCGCATGGAGGACGAGCTGCACAAGCGGATCATCGGCCAGGAGGACGCGGTCAAGGCCGTCTCCAAGGCGATCCGCCGCACCCGCGCCGGGCTGAAGGACCCCAAGCGGCCCTCGGGCTCGTTCATCTTCGCCGGCCCGTCCGGCGTGGGTAAGACCGAGCTCTCCAAGGCGCTGGCGAACTTCCTCTTCGGCGACGACGACGCGCTCATCCAGATCGACATGGGCGAGTTCCACGACCGCTTCACCGCCTCGCGGCTCTTCGGTGCCCCTCCCGGGTACGTGGGGTACGAGGAGGGCGGCCAGCTGACCGAGAAGGTGCGGCGCAAGCCGTTCTCGGTGGTGCTGTTCGACGAGATCGAGAAGGCGCACCAGGAGATCTACAACACCCTCCTGCAGGTGCTCGAAGACGGCAGGCTCACCGACGGCCAGGGCCGCACGGTCGACTTCAAGAACACCGTGCTCATCTTCACCTCGAACCTCGGCACCTCGGACATCTCCAAGGCGGTCGGGCTCGGCTTCGCGCAGTCCAACAACGCGGGGTCGAACTACGAGCGGATGAAGCTCAAGGTCAACGACGAGCTGAAGAAGCACTTCCGCCCGGAGTTCCTGAACCGCATCGACGACGTGATCGTCTTCCACCAGCTCACCAGCGAGCAGATCGTCGAGATGGTGGACCTGATGGTCAACCGCGTCGCCACCCAGCTGCGGAACAAGGACATGGGGATCGAGCTCACCCCGCAGGCCAAGAGCCTGCTGGCCAAGCGCGGGTTCGACCCGGTGCTCGGGGCTCGGCCGCTGCGCCGCACCATCCAGCGCGAGATCGAGGATCAGCTGTCCGAGAAGATCCTCTTCGGGGAGATCGGGGCCGGGCAGACGATCGTCGTCGACGTCGAGGGTTGGGACGGCGAGGGGACCGGTGAGGATGCCAAGTTCACCTTCGCCGGGAAGGCCAAGTTGACCAAGTCGGTCGACGAGAAGCCGGAGGTTGTTCTCACCGGGGCCGGTGAGGGTTCTTCCGCCGAAGCGTCCGGCGAGTAGTTCCTACTCGGGAAAGGCCCGCTC